>CAYYRE010000001.1:0-34011 GCA_964473895.1 uncultured Lentimicrobiaceae bacterium
GTTTTGAGGCCAGGCAGTTTGCTCAGCTCCGTTTACACAACGACCCGGCCCAAGTGACCCTTTTTACCGACAGTTTAAAAAATGTACGTATCGCTATTTTCCGGGCCGATGTGCTGCGCAGTCTGTTTTTTATTTTGGCTTCGGCAGCCGTGCTGTATCTATACAGTAAAGGTAAGTTGAAAAAAGGTTGGCTGGTGGCACTCCTTGGCATACTGATATTGATAGATTTGGCAGGCGTGGACAGAAGATATTTAAACAAAGACAATTTTGAACCGGCAAGCCGTGCCGAAGTACCCTTTCATAAAACCATAGCCGATCGTTATATTTTCCGTGACAAATCACCTGATTTTCGGGTGCTGGACCTGACAAAAAATGTGTTTAATGATGCCAGCACGTCCTATTTTCACTTTTCCATTGGTGGCTACCATGGGGCCAAGCTGCAACGTTACCAGGATATCATTGATGAATACCTGATGAATGAAATCAATGACCTGAGAAAAGTGTTTGCCTCCAAGCCGACTCCCGAAAAGGTGGAAGCTGCATTACAACGGGAACAGGTGATTAATATGCTGAATACCAAATACATCATATACAATCCAAAGGCCGAGCCGGTATTAAACACCTACGCTTTTGGTAATGCCTGGATGGTACAATCGGTAAAATGGGTGAACAATGCCGATGAAGCCATTGCGGCCCTTGGGAAAACCGACCTGCGGTCAGTGGCTGTGGTGGACAAACAGTTTGCCGGATTATTCAAAAAGAACCGGTTTCCGTTGGATGCTTCCGCTACAGTGAAATTGACACACTATGCCCCGAACCTCTTGAAATATGCGTACCGGGCTAAAGTGCCTCAACTGGTGGTATTTTCCGAAATTTACTATCCCAAAGGTTGGGAAGTTTTTGTGGATGGGAAGAAATCTCCCTATTTCCGTGCCGATTATTTGTTACGGGCCATGGTGGTGCCGGCCGGACATCACGAAATCATTTTCCGGTTTGCGCCGGTTGCCTGGCGGGTGGGAGAGACGGTTTCGCTTATTTCTTCCATTATTTTGTTGTTGTTGGCCGGAGGCTACCTTTTTCTTCTATGGAAAAAGCGTGGTTCCAAAAACCAAAAATAAGTTGGACAAGCCATTGCAAAAAGTACTGATCCTTACCTATTATTGGCCTCCAAGCGGAGGGGCCGGGGTGCAGCGTTGGGTAAAATTTTCGCAATATCTACAACAATTCGGATATCAACCTGTTGTGGTGACGGTGGATTCTGAGAAGGCTTCTTATCCTTTAAGGGATGATTCGTTAGTGGAGGAAGTGAGCCGAATAGAAGTTGTCAGAACAGCAACATTCGAACCTTTTCAGTTGTATAAAAAACTGCTCGGGAAAAAGGAAATTCCTTATGCCGGTTTTGCCAATGAAGCAGAACCCGGGTTTATCGAAAAAGTTTCCCGGTTTGTAAGGGGAAACCTTTTTATCCCTGATGCCCGGAAAGGCTGGAACCGGTACGCACTTACGGCGGCCCGGCATCTCATTAAAAAATACGGTATTAAAAATCTTGTGACGACCAGCCCGCCGCATTCCACCCAACTGATGGGGCTAAAACTGAAATCGGAGTTTGACTTGAACTGGATTGCCGATTTGCGCGATCCTTGGACCGATATTTATTATTATCCGTTGCTATATCATTCCCGTTGGGCTGCTGCAACGGATGAAAAATGGGAAAAAAAGGTTTTGCAGCAGGCAGATAAAGTGGTGGTGGTCAGTACATCCATAAAAAAATTGTATGCGGCTAAAATCAAGCAGGAAGAGGCCGCTAAAATACGGGTCATCCCCAATGGTTACGATGAAAAAGATTTTTCGGAGGTGGTAACAAGGCGGAAGGATGTTTTTACCATAACTTACACAGGAACGGTTGCTGCAAATTATCACTTAGAAGGTTTTTTTAATGTGTTGCATGCGTTGTCCGATATCCCATTACTGCTCCGTTTTGTGGGGAGGGTTGCCGAAAAATATAAAAACCTTATCCGTTCATTGAAACTGGAGGATAAAATCCTGTTTGTTCCGCATGTATCGCATGCTGAGGCCATACGCTACATGGTTTCTTCCGACCTGTTGTTGTTGGCCATTCCTGATGTGCCCGACAATGCGGGTATTCTTACCGGTAAATTGTTCGAGTATCTGGCTTCCGGGGTGCCTGTTCTTGGTGTGGGGCCTGTTGAAGGAGATGCTGCGGCGATTCTTCGTGAATGCCACGCAGGGATTATGGTGGACTATTCCGATCAACAGACAATGAAAGCCTTTGTACAGGAAAAAATTGCAGCATCTGCTTCAGGCCATGAAAACCCTCCCCCGGGCCGTTGTTTCCGTTACTCCCGAAAATCGTTGACACGGGAAATGGTCCGGCTTTTCAAGTAACCGGAAAATTTTAAAACCAAGTGAACAAATCTTCTTTGATGGGTTTGGCAGCGAGTATGTTTTTGACAAAATTGGAAATGTCGTAATCTTTTTCGTTAAAAACGCGGTAGAGTTCTTTCATCATAAGGTCTTGCGTGCGGATGTTCCGTTTGGTGGCAATTTTTTCCACAAAAACATTGGTGGCGATCTTTCCTTCGAGTACCACTTTTTCGGAAATGTATTCGGTGAAAAAACCTTTGCCGATGAGCAGGCCAAGGGTCCGGTTACGGCTCATATCATTCAGGGCCGTCAGACTGAAGTCGCCAAAGCCGCAATAATTAAAAATGGTTTTTTCCTTTCCGCCGAAACGTGACAGTAAATAACGCATTTCATTGATAGAACGCGTCAGTACCAGTGAACGCAAGTTGGGCGAGTCGTAGTGGGCATCCACAATACCGATAATGATGGCGTATATATTTTTAAGAATACTGGAAAGTTCCACCCCCACCACATCGTTGGTAAAGTCGAGAAAAATGTTGGTGTCCTCAAAAAGCATTTTAAAAAAATCGAAATATTTGCTGCTTTTGGCAGCCACCGTCATCCCGGTAGGAATAAGGTTGATGATTTCGCGGGCAAAGGACGGCCCTTTCAGGCTGATTATGGGCTGATTCACCTCTTTTTCCAGACACTGGGGAATGGTGTTGCCCTGGTTGCCAAACCCTTTGGCCAGATTCACCAAAATGGCATCAGGATTAAACAACGTTTTGTTTTCCTTTACATAATCAATGACGGCCGTGGAAGGTATGCCGAAAAAAATCATGTCCGATTCACGCAGGATCTCTTTGTCGGCAGTGGCCCGGATATTTTCGCTCAGCTGAATGGTTGGAAAATATTTATGGTTGATATGATCTTGGTTTATGGAATAGATCACCTCTTCTTCAATGGATAAAATGTCGATGGTATGACCGCCCTTTTTCCCCAGTACCTGTGCAAAAGCCGTTGAAATGGCACCGCTTCCCACAAAGCAAATTTTTAATGATTTGGGCATAGATTGAAAATTTTCAAATGCGGCGTAAATTTATGAATATTTTCCGGTGTGTGTCACGCTTTTTACCAAACCGCTTATCGGCCCGAAACAAGACGGAATACCTGTTTGATTTTCAGGTTGATATCTTCCGAAACCTTCAAAAAGTAAACGGGCGTGAGGAAAACAACGCCAATAAAACAGCTTCGTACGGCCAGGTCCAGCACAAAATGAGGAAGAACAGGGATAAAAGTGGAAAGATACCATGCCAGGAATGCAAAAACAATGATCTGGATGTGTTTGAAACTGAAAGGCTGGAATTGAAACTTTTTGTACAGGAAAATAAATTTTAATCCGTTGTAAATATATTTTGAAATCAGGGAAGCCAAGGCGGCACCTGTAATGCCAAACCGTGGAATGAGCAAAAGGTTGGTTACAATCAGCAGCAGGGCAAAAACGAAAAGCAGGTACGACAGCCACCGGAAATATTTTGAATTGAGGATAACATGGGCACTCACCCCCATAAAAAGGTCCGACAGGTTGGCCAATCCGATAAAAAGGATAACATATTTTCCGGCCGTGTAGTCTTTCCCGACAATATGAAAAATGTTGTCGAGGTTTCCCCAAACGCCGATAAACAACAAAAAGCCGATCACACTCAGACTAATAGAGCTTTTGCGGTAGATATCCATGATGGTTTTCCGGTCGTCTGTTTTCCAGGCATCGGCGATGACTACCGAACTGATCTTTCCCATGGTGCGCGAAGGAACAAGTATCAGTGTCCCGAAGAAAAAGGCAATGGTATATATACCGGCCGCTGAGAGTCCGAGATACCGGTTGACCATAATCACATCAATATTCAACACCAAAACACCGGAAAAGCTGGCCAGAATGCCGAAAAACGCCACATTCACCATCTCGCGGGCCATTTTTTTATCGATGAATTGCAGATCGGGTTTTATGAAAAACATGCGGTCTTTGATCAGCGTCGCCATTAAAAACAAAGCCGGTGAAATAAAGGCCAGTATGTATAAAATGACAAGCCATTGGAAATCGATCAGTTGGAAAAAATAGAGCAATATGGCGAGCAAAATGAGTAACCGCTGTACGATTTCTTTATAAACAATTCCTTTAACGGCATTGTAAAGCACCCGGTAGTAGGTGTCGAACAAACTGAACAACAGGGTGAAAAGAATCAGCGGGATGACATAATAGAAATAGGAAGCAAAAAGAGTGGTTTTTCCGGAGGCTTGTTCCACAAATAACGGTTTCATCAGCAGATAGATAGCCGTAGAAAGCAAAAAGCCCACGGCACCCACCATCAGGGTAAGCCCCAAAAATCCGTGATGTTTTTTCTCCGGATCACGGAAGTAGGGAAAAAGTTTGACGCTTACCGAGTTAATACCCAAGCTGGCAAATTGGGCAAAAAGTACGGAATAGGAAACCAAGATACGCAGCAGGCCAACCTGTTCGGTAGAGAGCATGCGCGGGAAAAGCCATCCGGTAGTAATAAACCCGAGCAAAACACCGAGATAGGAATAAATGGTCCCCGAAATACTTTGTTTTTGAATAACGCCCAAGGTGCAGGTTTTAAAGTTTATGCAAATATCTTAAAATATCCTGGAAACCATTTTGTTTATTTGTTCGTTTATGTCATCCGATATTTTCGCAAAATAAGCGAAAAGCCAATAAAGCAATGAAAAAAATAATGTGTACAGCACTGCTGAGGTCAAAGGATGGTTTGATTCGGGAAGTTGTGTGGAAATCAACCCCAGGAGGATACCTCCCATTAAAATGATAAAAGTCTTTTTACTGAACGGGTGCATTTTAAAACGGTACCAAACATAAAATGACTTTAACAGATTGTGGAAACCAAATGTTATGGCGGTGGCCAATGCCGCCCCATTTAAGCCAAAAAGCGGAATAAAAACAATATTCAGTAAAATGGTGACAGCCACCAGTCCCAGTTGAAAATAAAAATCGGCCCGGTAATATTTCGAAGTATTGATCAACGTCCCGTTAAATCCAGTAGCGATGTTAATAATATTTCCCATACCAAGAAAAAGGACGATGTATTTCCCCTGTCCGAAAGTTTTGCCGAAATAGCCCATAACAAGGTCGATATTGATCCAAATGATTAAAAATAAGAATATGGAAACCGTTAGTGGGCCAATGGCCGATTTCTTGTACAATATTTTTATACCTGTCGTATCATTGGCAGCCCAGCCGTGCGCTACCACAGGTGCAATAATGGATTGTAATGCCCGTGAAGGAACAAGGATGGAACTGGCAATGAACAACGAAGGACCGTAAATGGCGACTTCTTTCAGATTGAGAAAGTGATGAATCATCAAAGTGTCGATGTTGAGCAAAATCATGGCGGCGCTCATACTCAGAATACTGAAGGCAGCATACACGTACAAAGGCTTAAAATCGTTGTCAATAAGTGTATGGAGATTTATTCTGAATTTAAATGGTCGGATACGCAACAGATATCCGAAAAGCAGGAAAAAAACCAACAAATAATTAAAAGCAAACAGCTGTATAAACAATGTAAAACCAATGATTTGGTACCAATATAAAAGAATGATTACCATAACGTTGGCCCGCAATAAGAATTCTTTTAAAAAAACGGGAACGGTAGATTTAAAGTGAGATTTTGACAATGCCGAAGTGATTTCAAATAAGACAAACCCGATAAAAATGGGAAAAACCAAAATTTTGTTATCTAAAAGCAACGGGCTGTCATGCTTGCCGAACCACAAACCTGAAAAAAGAAGAACAATCAGAGAAGATATGCCAATGCCCAAGGTGGTCCAAAAAAGAATAAAAAAGATAAAATCTTGAGGTCGTTTTTCTTTAAAAACGGGAAAGTAGCGAATGATAACATTAGGGAGGCTAAGTTGAGCCCAGGGGACAATAATCATGGCATAAGAGACAAGATAACGGGCGGTTCCCCAGTGTTCCGGATGGGCACTAAATACTTTCGGAACAAGCAGTACCGTATAAATACCTCCGATAAAAAACCCGAGATAGATGTAGAGGGTATTTTTAAAACCTTGTCGAAGTACTATTCCCATGACATGAGTTCGGTTATTTTTTGAAATATTCTCTCACAGGCTTTTCCATCCGTAAATTGATGAAACTTATTTCTAACGGACAGCCGGTGTGCCTTATCCTTTTCGGGATGTTGCAGGTAATGTTCAATGGCAGGCAAAAGGTTTTCTTTTTTTTGGATTTTCGGCCCCGGGGTATTCTCTTCGTAATCGTATAAGAACCCTCTTTTTTTTCGGTACGTCTCAAAATCGTAATTGTAAAAAATGATGGGGCGATCGAGCAACAAAAAATCAAAATAAATGCCTGAGTAATCAGTTATCAATATATCGGTAAAATATAAGAGGGGTTGCGGGTCGGGGAAAAGGGCGGAAGAAGCGGAATGAATTCTGTCGAAATCCAGGAGAATATCGTTTTCTGCTGAATTGAGGTGGTGGCGAATATAGAAATGAGCATCCTGTTTTTCCAACAGTTTTTGCAATTGATTTAAAGGGAATAATTCGTCCAAAGACTTTGGTGTTTTTTCGTCATCACGAAAAGTGGGGGCATACAAGATAACTTTTTTTGTAAAGATTGGATTTTGCCGCAAGAATAACGAGTGGTCCATCCGGATAAAATCATTTTTCGGTAATCCGGAAATAAAAACGGTTTTTTTATTGATACGAAAAGCCTTTTGCATGATTTTCCCATCAAATTGGGAGGATACACAAAAGGCATCAAGGACTTTTGGAAAATCACGAAAAGTCGAAGTGTCAACGCCGGGAATAAAATAGCCAATATTTTTTATGGGGATCCCGTGCCAAAGGTTAATAACCTTTTTGTTTCGAGGAATGTGATAAGGAAAAAAGTCATCCATACCCGTTGCAATGAGAAGTATTTTGGCTTGGAGAAACCTGAAAAACGTCCGGGGATGATAGGCATACAGTATTTTTCCCTGATATTTTTTACACAGTTCCTTGTAAACCGTTTTGTTTTTGGTATAAAAAAAATACAAAAACCCGGGAGAGCTACTTTCCAGATATTCAAAAAGATATTGAATGTTTCCGTTGAAATATTTTGCACCGTGCCCGGCTAAGATGACACTGTTTTTTTGGGGGACAAAAGGACTTGTCAGATGGTAAAAAATTTGAATAAAAAACCGGAGTAAACGGGCAAAAGCTTCTTTCATTCGTTTTTGTCTAAAAATGGTTAAAGGGTTTCCCGTTGTTTTTTTAAGATTTCGTTAATGAGTGTAGAAGAAACCCCGCGGGTATAAGGAAAATAGATGATTTTTACTCCCACGGCTTTAAATTGTTCATCAAATTTTTTCCATTTTTCCGTTTCAAACCAGTCATCGCCCACAAACATTACATCAAATTTCAATCTTTCCCACATCTTAAATTTATCCATATCATATTGCGGCACAACGGCATCCACATATTTTATGTTTCTCACGATTTCCATTCTTTCCTGATGCGGAATCACCGCTTTTTTGTTTTTGTATGCCACAAGTTCGTCACTTGTAACGCCAACGATTAATTTGTCGCATAATCCTTTGGCATTTTTCAGAAGATTCAAATGACCGATATGGAATAAATCGAAAACACCGGAAGTGTATCCAATGACCATTTTTTCATCACCACGTTTAAACATTTTATATAGGTTTGATTACGAAATTATAAAAAAAGTTGTTTAAAGAAGTTGTTTAAAGTTTACAAAACATAAATTTGCTAAGAACCTGATCAATCAGCAAATAAATATCTTTTTTATTTACCTACCCCTACACCCCTTCAAGAAGGGGAATATTCGGTATTTATTTGCTGATTGATAATACGTTATGAACAATATTTTTAGATAAACTTTAAACAACTTCAAAGTTAAAATTACCATTTCCATGATTTTTCAAAATATTTTTTTCTAAAAAGTTCTATGTTGATAAACATCCACAAAACCTGTCCTGCCCGTTGCTCCTTTTTACTTTTATTTATAAGATCGAAGAGTGCATCTTTCCTGAGCCATTCTGCCCGTGACAACAGAGTAACGGCAAGGTTTTCGAGATGGGGAAACCATTGGGTTAGAGGAACCGGAAATCCCATTTTCTTTCGATAAACAATTTCAGCAGGCAAGTATTTTTCGGCCAATTTGCGCAATAAATATTTGGGAATATCCAGTTCCTCACTATAGGCTTTGGCCGAAAGGCTCCGGGCCTTTTGTTCGGCTATCCTGCTTTTCCACTTCAATTTAAGGGCGTAAGGGATTTCCCGGTACGAGAATTCGATGAGTTGATGGTCCAGAAAAGGAACCCGTGCCTCCACCGATGCCTGCATGGTGGTCATGTCAAGTCGTTGCAAAAGGCCTTTCAAATGGTAAGCATGAAAGAACCGGAAAACATTTTCTTCGTTTCTATGGGCGTTGAATTCATTCCTGATCTTTTCATCAAATGCATGGCGGTACGTTTTGGAAGTAACTATCAGCGTATCGCGCATATTTCTCGGTACATAGTCGTATTGTCCAATAAAATAATCGTAAAAATCGGTATCAGGTCTTTTGTTTTCATAATCAAAAGGCGACCGGAATATCCTGCCGTATCCACCCAACAGCTCATCGGCACCTTCCCCGGATAATACCACCGTAATTTTTTCTTTTAGTTTTCGGGACATTTTTGCCAACGGAATCTCATTGGGTACGCCAAGGGGTGCATCTTTAAAACCAATGAGATCTTCCCATTGAGACAAATAGTTGTCTGCCGTCATGGTAATTTTATGGTGCACCGTCCCGTACTGGGAAGCCACCTTGTCCGAATAAGGAAATTCATTCAGTTCGGGAAATCCTATGGTGTAGGTATTTACCGGCTCGTCTTTGTGTTTTGCCGTAATGGCGGTAATCAGGCTGGAATCGACGCCTCCACTCAAATAAGTGCCCAACGGAACATCGGCCATCAGCCGGTAACGGACAGAACGTGTCAGTTCCTTTTCAAATTGTGAGAGCACTTGTTCCTCGTCAAAGACGGTGGAAAAATTAAATGTATCCGGTAACCTCCAATAGGTTGTGGTAAAAGACCTTAAATCTTGGTCAACTTGCAAAGAAGTCCCGGGAATTATTTGAAAGATCCCTTTGAAAAAGGTGTAGGGTGCACGGATATACCGGTTGGCAAGGTATTCATCGACGGCTGCTTCGTTAAAAGTAGCCTCTACCAAACCGCTATGCAGAATGGCTTTTATTTCGGAAGAAAAAATGAAGGTATCTTTATCTCGAAAAAAGAAAAGGGGTTTAATGCCGAGGCGGTCACGAAGCAGGAAAAGTTTTCTTTCTTCTTTGTTGTAAAGCGCAATGGCAAACATGCCGTTGGCCTGCTCTAAAAACCAGGGAATCCCCTTACGCTCTACAGCAGCAAGAATTACTTCGGTATCCGAAGCGGTTTTAAACGGGTAATTTAATTTGTTCCTGATTTCCATGAAGTTATAGATTTCCCCATTAAAAACCACTACCCATTTTCCGGAGGCCGAGTGCATGGGTTGGTTGGCCTCTTCGCTGGTGTCTATGATAGACAGTCGACGATGCCCTATCCCCACTCTGTTGTTGGCTATAAATGAACCCTCCGCATCAGGCCCGCGGTATTGAATGCTATCGTTCATTTTTTCAAGCCTCTTCTCCAGCCTGTCCACTTCTGTTGTTGAAAATATCCCGTTGATTCCACACATTTTTACAAACTTATTTTATATTCCTCCAGTAATGAGAACAATGCCTGCTTTCTTTTTTCAAGAGAAAAATTTTCAATAATATGTTTTCTTGCTTTCTTTGCCAAAGCTGCTTTATCTTTAGTTTCCAATGCTCTTTTGAGAACAGTTTCCGCTTCCGGAAAATCCTTTTTCCGGACAATAAAGCCGGCTTCTCCAATGATAGCGGGGATGTGGTTAACCGCTGAGCCTATGGGAATACATCCGCACAACATGGCTTCGGCCAAGGAACAACCGAACCCTTCAAAAACGGAGAGCTGGAGGTAAAATGTACAACTGGCGTATTGTTTTCGTAATGCTTCCGGTGATAGCCGGCCAAGAAATATCATGTTTTTCGGTGGTTTTAAGAAATCAGGCTTTCTGCTGCCTGCTACATAAAAGGTGCACTGCCGGAATCTTTCAGCCAATTGTACGATAAGGTCGCCTCCTTTTAAATAAAATTGTGCATCTGAAAATACGGTTAAGAATGTTTCGGGTTTTCTGGAAATATTTGGGATGGGAGTCCAAAATGCTGGATCGCATCCGTTTAAAACGACACGATAAGGTGTTCTCAGGCCCGGAAAAAAATACCGGAACCCCTGAAAGCGGCTTTCTTGATCAGAAACATAGTTGTTCTCTGTGAAAACTAAGGAAGGACTCACCGGCAACAAACAGGTTGCCATTTTATAAGATTGTTTACAAAACCATTTTAAAGGTTGTTTTCTTAAATTGCCATAGTGCAATGATGGAATGGCAGCGCAGTCGGTTCCGTTCAGTATGATAAATCTTTTAATGCCAATAAGTTTTCCCAACAACATGGGTAAGAAGGCCCAATATCCTCCAAAAGAAACCATTATGGCTTGTGAATTAAAAATATTTTTGACCAAAAAAAAGAACTGTTGGATTAAAAAAAAAGGCGTCAGCCGTTTTTTATCCCATCGATAAGTGTTGATCACAACATAATATCTGTCAGCAAGAATCCGGAGGTCGTTTTGGACAAATGAACTGAGTGAAGGGGTAACGTATATAAGTTTTTCTTTTTTTGGTGGAATCATGCTGCAAATTTAGCATTTTTCCTCACCGGTGCCTGTGAGGAAAAATCACCATAAAACACCGGTTTCCGTTAGTTTAAAACCCTGTATTTTTTCTTCATGATCGCTTCTTTTCGCGATTGCCGGATGCTGGCATTCAGCTCAAACCCGATGAGGATGATAAAGGCATTGTAATAGATCCATACCAGCAGGATGATAAGTGATCCAATGGAACCGTACAGGATGTTGTATCTCGAAAAGTTCTCGAAATAAAGCTTAATGACCATACCACCCACAATGAATAATGAAGTGGCCAAAATGGAACCTGCTGAAAAAAAACGGTATTTCACATCTTCCCTTCCTGTTTTCAACTGCCCGAAATAATACAATAATGAAGTGCTGAGAAATGTGAAAAACAAGATGACAATCCACCGCATCAGTTGCAATGAAAAAATGGATAACCTACTGGTTAGGAGGTGTCTCTCTGTCAACAGGCGAATGGTGAGTTCGCCAAAACCCAACAAAACAAAAGAGATAAAGATTAAGACGGACAATATCAGCATCAATCCGAAAGCCACCAGCTTTTGTTTCCACCAGGGACGTTTTTCCGGGCTATGGTAACTTTGGTTAAAGCCTTCGATGATGGCATCCACACCATTGGTGGCAAAATAGATGGCCATAAAAAATCCGGCCGATAACAGCCCCTGGTGCGGCCGGCTGATGATCTCTTCCACCGTATTTTTTACCATGGCGTAAATGTTCGATGGAATCAGTTCCTGGATAAGGTCCAGCAAATAGGTTTGATAATGTTCGCCCGTTACAAACGGAATAAGGGTAAACAAAAACATGATAAAAGGTACCAGAGCCAAAAAAAAGTTATATGCAATGGCCGAAGCCCGGTAGGTAAGAACCCCCTTAAAAAGACCGCGAAAGAAAAAAACCATCACGTCATATAGGGGTACCCCATCAAATCCGGGTAAAACAATGACCCGCAGAAGTTGCTTTACCCTGAGGTGGAAGTGGATGTATTTTCTTTTCAGTTTATGCAAAGCAATAAATTTCAATTAAATACTGCCTTCAGGCTAATGTCCAGGCTCTTGATTTGATGCGTAAGTGCTCCCACGGAAATATAATCTACCCCTGTTTCGGCATAACTCCTGATGGTTTCGATGGTGATGCCGCCGGAGGCCTCTGTTTCGAAACGGCCGTTAATCATTTGCAGTGCTTTTCGGAGTTCTTCCGGGCTGAAGTTGTCCAGCATAATCCGGTGAACACCTCCTGTTTCCAAAACCATCTCCAATTCCCTGAAATTCCTTGTCTCTATCTCAATTTTTAAATCCAAACGGTGCTCCTGAAGGTATTGATGTGTTTTTTGGATGGCTTTGCGGATGCCGCCGGCAAAATCAATATGGTTGTCTTTGATCATAATCATATCGTAAAGGCCAAAACGGTGATTATACCCGCCGCCCGCTCTTACCGCCATTTTTTCAAACAACCGGTTACAGGGAGTTGTTTTTCTTGTATCCAATACTTTGGTGTGTAAACCGTGGAGCTGAGCCGTTACTTTTGCGGTAAAAGTGGCTATTCCGCTCATGCGCTGGATATAGTTTAATGCGGTTCGTTCTCCCGAAAGCAGTATTCTGGATTTTCCACTCACAACCATAATTTTATCGCCCGGCCGGATGCGATTTCCATCGGCCATCAGAATGTCGGTTTTGGTAGAGGGGTCCAACAATTCAAAGACTTTTCGGGCAATTTCCGTACCGGCTACGATGCCTTCTTCTTTGGCCAGCATAACCGCTTTGCCGGTGGCCTGACCGTCAACAGTAGCCAATGAGGTGTGGTCACCGTCACCGAGGTCCTCTTCCAACGCTTTCCGAATGAGCTCTTCTGCCGTCATTTTTCGTTTTTTTCTATGTCAATTTGTTGTACCTGATATCCGTTTTTCCCCGGACTAAACACAAAATAAACATTCCATTGCCGTGTTCCGCTGGTATACAATCCAATGAAATAGTAATTGTCACCTGAAAAACCGCTTTCTTTCAAGGCAAAGGCCGACACTTTATGTTCCCGAAAAAAGTCTTCCAGCAACCACCGTGATTTGCTTTGTGAATAAAAACCTTTCTCACCCGGAATATTCATGTTAACAAAACCTTTGAAATAGGGATGCAATGCATCGGTATTTCCCTTTGAGAAAGCTGTTGTAAAGTCTTTTCTCATTTGCTGTGTCGGCTGGGAAAAACTTTGCATGGGCCCCAAAACAAGTGCTATGCAAAACAATAATCTAAACATTTTTTGTGAGAAATTTTTTTCAAAAGTAAGACATTTTAACAACGTGTGGTGAGAAATATTTCGCGATGGTTTTTCTTTGCCGTGATGATTTGTTTTACAGGGGGAACCGCTTCGCTTTCCCATCAAATTTTTTCATTCGTCTGTGTGTAATTTCGAATGAAAAAATTTCATGTATATTTGGTCAATCATTTCAACGCCGAATATATGAAACGTGTTTTTTTCCTGGCATCTTCCTTCATGCTTGCCATAATGGTCGCCGCTTTTTCTTCGTGTAATCCTCCCCAATCCAATCCCAAGAAGAAATTTGATGTACGGCTGAATAAATTTAACCGCAGTTTGCGTAAAGCGGATAAAACGCTGGACATGATGGATGCCCTTGCTGCAAAAAAAGCCATCATAGAGGCCGATTACCGGACGGGAAAAATTTCAGAGACAGAGGCCCGGCGACGACTATCAGCTCTTAATCATCAGTTTAACCGTCAGATCTCGGGAAACAAAGCCCCGGTACCGGGGAGCGGGCTCCCCCTTTGGGCAAAAAATCTGGGGCTGGCGGAGCCGCAAAACATGGTGTTGGATAAAACACTTTCGCAGGTGACTACCGAAGACCGTAGCGGGGGAGGGTTTAATTCGTTGACCCTGGTTTATAAAGGCAGTTACCGGCAGGCCATGCACGAGGCGCGCAGGATTGCCGCCCTTGCAAAGGTGCCCCTTGCCCCGGAGTATCGTACGGCTATGGAAATGAAGCAAAAATACGGCGAAGAAATATTGAAAGGGGCTGTTTACATGAATTTTGAACCGGGGAGCACCAGCCGTTCCCGGTACAATATCGCCATTACGGTAGATCCTTCCGGCGTGTTGACCATCAGTGCAGCCGATGCGCAAAAAATGGAAGAGGAGATGAAAAGCTTAAAACCGGCAAGATAATGGAGAAAATTGTCATTTCAGGCGGAAGCCGTGGTATCGGAAAAGCGCTGGTTGAAAACTTGTTGCAGCTTGGACATACGGTTTTTACTTTGGCACGTTCCGGCAGGGAACTCTCGGCGTTGGAACGCCAGACGGCTGATATGCCCGGCCATTTGTTTACGGCTGTTTTCGATATGGAAACCGGTGATTTTGCACGACTATCTGATGAAATTCGTGCAAAACTGGGGTCGGTTTCGTGTGTCGTTAATAATGCCGGGCTGCTCATTAACAAACCGTTTGAAAAACTGTCCTTCCGGGATGTGGAACGGGTCTTTCGTGTGAATGTCCTATCGGTTTTTCCATTTGTTCAAATGGTTTTACCTTTCATGACTTCCGGCGGGCACATTGTAAATATTACCAGCATGGGCGGGTTTCAGGGAAGTGCCAAATTCCCCGGGTTATCAGCCTATAGTGCTGCCAAAGGAGCTTTAAGCATCCTGACCGAAAGTCTCTCGGTTGAACTGGCTCAAAAGGGTATTAAAGTCAATGCGCTGGCACTCGGTGCCGTGCAGACCGAAATGCTGGCGGCGGCATTCCCCGGCTACCACGCTCCTGTTACCCCCGAAGAAATGGCCACATTCATAGCCGACTTTGCCTTGAACGGGCACCACTATTTTAACGGTAAAATCTTACCCGTTTCCTTGTCTTCCCCGTGACAGACCCTTTAAAAAAAGCATTAACTTTGCGGGTACATTCAATCATTTGATCATGGCCATTGGTGACGAAACGGTAACCCATCCGGGTGTTGTACGGAAAATTGAAGGAAAAAAAGCAGAAATATCGGTGATTTCGAAAGCCAGTTGTGTTTCCTGCTCCCTCAATAATGTTTGTTCGGTAAGTGATATGAAAGAAAAAATTATCGAGGTGGATGTAGCTGAATTAGATGGCCTTGCGGAAGGGGAACCCGTTGTGGTGGAGATGAAACAGTCTTACGGTACCTGGGCGGTGTTGCTTGGCTATTTTTTTCCTTTTCTTGTTCTTTTTCTCGGGTTAATGCTGTTTCTGCATTGGGGTCTCGATCAGGGACTTGCCGGCATACTGGCCATTGCCCTTTTGATTCCCTATTACGGGCTGCTTTACCTTATGCGGGGTTTCTTCAAAAAACGTTTCCGCTACCATCTCCAATAGATATTTTGTCCCGTTTTTTCTATAATAATGCTTCTTTTCCGGAGGGCTCATCCGGTATAGATTTGGCCTTCTGAAATTTTAAAGGGTTCTAAATAACTTCATTGGCGGATGGGGGTACTTGATGGTGATTTTTTGTAAATAGTTTAAAATCAATAATTATACATTGTTTTCCGACGGGAATCCGGCTGCTTGAAACTGGTGTTTTTCGCCTTGGTCAGGGTTTCTTCTTTCCTGTCACAATTTCACAAGGTTAAAGGAATATCAAAGTTTTTAATTTTGCTATCCACAATGAAGAAATGAACTTAATACGTTAACAAACAACTATTCTTGTGGATCATGTTGTGATTATTTCGGTGGTGGTTCTCGGTATGCTCGGGCTTGTATCGGCTGTCATTTTATTTTTTGTTGCCAGCAAGTTTAAAGTATATGAGGATCCCAAAATCGATGAAGTGGAGGCTGTTTTGCCAAGCGCCAACTGTGGCGGATGCGGTTACCCGGGTTGCCGTGCTTTTGCCGAGGCTTCTGTTAAAAATGCCAATAAAGAGCAATCACTCGAAGGCTTTTTTTGTCCGGTAGGCGGCAATGAAGTTATGCAAAAAGTAGCCGGTATTTTGGGACTTGAAATTGCAGAAAAAGACCCCATGATTGCCGTGGTACGCTGTAACGGTACTTTTGCCCATTCGCCGGAAAAGGTAAAATACGAAGGCGTTACTTCTTGTGCTTTTGCCCATGCCCTATATGCCGGCGAAGGGGGATGCCAATACGGTTGCCTCGGGCTGGGCGACTGTGTGGAGGCCTGTGAATTTGATGCCATTCACATGAATCCCGAAACCGGTTTGCCGGTGGTCAATGACAAATGTACAGCCTGTGGCGCCTGTGTCATTGCTTGTCCGCGCGATATTATTGAACTACGCAAAAAAGGACCGAAAGAGAAGCGTATTTTTGTTTCCTGTGTTAATAAAGAAAAAGGAGCTACTGCCATTAAAAATTGTGAAGTAGCCTGTATCGGATGTGGTAAATGCGAAAAAGTCTGTGAATTTGATGCCATCACCATTACCAGTTTTCTTGCTTACATCGATTTTGACAAATGTCGTCTTTGCCGGAAGTGTGTGGAAGTCTGCCCCACCAGTGCCATTTGGGAAGTGAATTTCAAACCGCGAAAACCAAAACCTGTACGGGAATCGAAAGTACCGGCCAAACCGGTCAAAAAGCAGGAAGCATCCGCTGAAAAGAAACAGCCGGTTACAGCATCCGGAAAAACAGATCATTCAAACACAGAAAAACCTGAAAAGTGATATGGGGCTTTTAAAAACTTTTGTCTTGGGAGGGATTCATCCCCCGGAAAACAAATTGTCGGCAAACCAGGCCATCCGTACATTATCAGTGCCTGCACAGGTGATTGTCCCCATGGGGCAAAACCTCGGTGCCCCTTCCAAACCGGTGGTTCAACGGGGTGACCGGGTAAAAACCGGGCAGCTCATTGCCCAAGCCGGCGGGTTCATCTCCTCGCATGTCCATTCGCCGGTATCGGGCACGATTTTCAAAATTGATCAGGTGATGGACATGTCGGGTTACCGGCGTCCGGCTTTTATTATCAAAGTGGAAGGCGATGAGTGGATGGAAAATATTGATCGCTCCGATGTTCTCGTGAAGGAAACGGATTATTCGTCCGAGGAAATCATTGCCAAAATCAAAGAGGCCGGAATTGTGGGAATGGGCGGCGCCACGTTTCCTACCCACGTGAAACTGATGTTGCCCCCGGGTAAAAAAGCCGACTATCTCCTCATAAACGGTGTGGAATGTGAACCTTATCTTACGGCCGACCATCAGTTGATGCTGGAGAAAGGGGCTGAAATTGTTGTGGGTACCCAATTGCTTATGAAAGCCCTGAAAGTGAAAACAGCCGTCATTGGTATTGAAAACAATAAACCGGATGCCATCCGGCGTATGCAGACCTTGGTTTCAGATGAAGAAGGGATTTCGGTACAACCGCTTCAGGTAAAATATCCGCAAGGTGGAGAGAAACAATTGATAAAGGCTGTTACCGGACGGGAAGTGCCTTCGGGGAAGCTCCCCATCGAAGTGGGATGCGTCGTGCAAAATGTGGGAACGGCTTTTGCCGTTTACGAAGCCGTAATGAAAAATAAACCGCTCATCGAACGGGTGGTCACCGTTACCGGAAAAGCATTGCAAAAGCCTTCCAACCTGAAGGTGCGCATTGGCACGCCCATCAAAAACCTTGTGGAAGAAGCCGGAGGCTTGCCCGATGATACCGGAAAAATCATTGGCGGCGGGCCGATGATGGGAAAAGCCTTGGCCACATTGGATGTCCCTGTGGTGAAGGGTACCTCGGGGGTTTTGCTTATGCGTGAAGCCGAATCGCACCGTGCACCGGAAAGCCCCTGTATTCGATGTTCAAAATGCACCCAGGTATGCCCCATGGGATTGGAACCTTACCTTTTGTCGCGCCTGGCACGCATTGGTCGTTTTGAAGAAGCAGAGAAAGAAAAGGTAATGGATTGTATCGAATGCGGCTCATGCCAATATACCTGTCCGGCTCATATCCCGTTGCTGGATTATTTGCGTTTGGGGAAAAACAAGGTGGGAGCCCTGATACGGGCACGTTCAAAAAAATGAAAATGAAGGATGTACTAACGAATGAAAAGATATGAATAAGCTGACAATTTCAGGCTCACCGCACATTCACAGCGAGATTTCAACCCGGAAGATTATGTTCGGAGTGGTGGTCGCCCTGTTGCCTGCTATGGTTGTGGCCGTGTATTATTTTGGTTTGGGCGCCCTGCAGGTTATTTTAATCTCGGTGGTTTTCAGCGTTCTTTTCGAATGGCTGATACAAAAGTACTTCATACAAGGGCCTTTGACCATTACCGATGGTTCTGCTGTGGTAACCGGTATCCTGCTGGCTTTTAACGTTCCGTCTAACCTGCCCTGGTGGATGGTGATGATCGGAGCGCTGGTGGCCATTGGAATCGGAAAAATGTCTTTCGGCGGGTTGGGGAAAAATATTTTTAATCCGGCTTTGGTTTCCCGGGTATTCTTATTGGTTTCCTTTCCGGTGGCTATGACGTCATGGCCCAAACCCCATCCTGTTACCAAGGTATTGGTGGATACCATTACCGGGCCAACCCCTTTGGGATACATCAAAGAAGGACTCCGTGCCGGAAAAACACTCAGTGAATTAACGCCTCATTTACCTTCCTATGCCCAACAACTCATGGGGCAAATGGGAGGTTCGCTGGGCGAAGTTTCTGCCCTTGCACTGATTCTCGGCGGAATTTACATGCTTTGGAAAAAGATCATTACCTGGGAAATTCCCGTTTCGATGTTGCTGACAGTGTTTGCGGTTTCGGGCATTTTATGGCTTATCAATCCGCAACAGTACATGGATCCTGTTTTTAACCTGTTGACAGGCGGGGTGATGCTTGGCGCTATTTTTATGGCAACCGATATGGTGACTTCGCCTATGACCCGCAGTGGACAGTTGGTTTTTGGATTCGGGATCGGATTAATTACCATGCTGATCAGGGTATGGGGCGCCTATCCCGAAGGTGTTTCGTTTGCCATCCTGCTCATGAATGCTGTGGTGCCGCTCATTAACAAGGGCTTTAAGCCAAAACGTTTCGGAGCGACCAAAACAGTACGGGCCCATTGAGTTGTAGAATTAGATAATTAAAGAAAAAATAAAAATGGCTTCTAAAAGGGAATCGAGTTTTTTAAATATGGTACTTACCCTGTCGGTAGTAGCCGTAGTGGCTGCCCTTGCACTGGGAAGTGTGTATGTGGTGACAAAAGCACCCATAGCACGCGCACAAAAGAAAAAACAGGAAGCGGCCATCAAAGCAGTATTGCCCCCGTTCGACCGGGTGAAAGCACTGAAAGTTCCCGATGCCGATGGCAATGACTCGTTGTTGTTTAACGTGGCAACCAAGGGCGGCAAGCTGGTCGGGGTGGCGGTAAATACCTTTACCGATAAGGGATTCGGAGGCCGTATCGATGCCATGGTGGGCTTTTTGCCTGATGGTACCATTTACAATACTTCTATCTTGAGCCTGAAAGAAACGCCGGGTTTGGGTACCAAGTTGCAAAAGTCCAAGTCGGATTTCCCCGATCAGTTTAAAGGGAAAAATCCAAAGACTTTTAAATTGAAAGTAAAAAAAGATGGCGGAGATGTGGATGCCATTACGGCGGCAACCATCAGTTCAAGGGCTTTTTGCGATGCTGTTCAACGGGCTTACGATACGTTTGAAAAGCAGAAAAGCCGTATCCATCAATGAAATAAAAATATTTGTTATGCAACAGGTTCAGAATTTTACCAAAGGTTTTATTAAAGAAAATCCCGTGTTTGTGTTGCTGCTCGGCATGTGTCCTACGCTGGGAACTACTACATCGGCCATCAACGGGCTGGGTATGGGGCTGGCGACGGCATTTGTTCTTGTGGGGTCTAATTTTGTGGTGTCGCTGGTAAAAAACCTCATTCCCGACAAAGTACGTATCCCGGCATTTATTGTTATCATAGCCACCTTCGTAACCATTGTGGAGCTGACCATGCAGGCTTACACGCCGGCGTTGTACGAGCAACTCGGGCTTTTTATTCCCCTCATCGTGGTCAATTGTATTGTACTGGGACGTGCCGAGGCTTTTGCCTCGAAAAATACGGTCTGGTCATCGGTGATTGATGGCTTGGGTATGGGACTGGGTTTTGCTTTTGCCCTCACCATCCTCGGCAGTGTACGCGAGTTGCTCGGAAGCGGTGCAATTTTTGGAATGCATTTGATCAAAGGCGATGGGATGCTCGTTTTTATTCTGGCTCCGGGCGCATTTATCGCATTGGGATACATCATTGCCGTAATTAACCGGCTGAATAAAAAAACTGTCTAAAACATCTACACTATGGATTATTTTGTCATTATCATATCGGCCATTTTTGTCAGTAACATTGTATTGACCCAATTTTTGGGCATTTGTCCTTTCCTCGGTGTGTCCACCCGGATATCCACCTCCATTGGTATGGGCGGCGCTGTTCTTTTTGTTATGACACTGGCTACCATGGTTACCTGGATTTTTCAATATTACGTGTTGCAACCCATGGGCTTGGTTTTTATGCAAACCATTGTTTTTATCCTCGTGATTGCCGCTTTGGTGCAGATGGTCGAGATCATCCTTAAAAAAATCAGTCCCTCATTGTATCAGGCTCTGGGAATTTTTTTACCGTTGATTACCACCAACTGTGCCGTTCTTGGTGTAGCCATATTGGCTGTACAAAAGCATTTCGACCTGATGGAGAGTGTGGTTTTTGCCATGTCAACAGCTGTGGGTTACACCATGGCGCTGGTTATTTTTGCCGGCATTCGCGAACATCTCGACATGATAGAGGTGCCTAAAGGTATGCGGGGCATTCCCATTGCTTTGGTAACCGCCGGAATCTTGGCTTTGGCCTTTATGGGTTTTACGGGAATGGTAAAATAATCTTAAAAATCCCTAAGGAGTCTTCGTACCAGTCCCGGAAGTGCTTCGCCCGCTTTCTGCCGGACGATTTCCAAATTCTGCACCCCCTGTACCTGAAAAGCTTTGGGATCCACGTAAAATTTGGGGATGTTCCTGTTGACATAATGAATGAGACCGGCAGCGGGATAAACTACCATGGAAGTGCCTACTACGAGGAAGATGTCTGCTGTCCGGGTTATTTCAGCCGCTTTCTCTATCATGGGTACCGGTTCACCAAACCAAACAATATGCGGCCTTAACTGCGAACCTTTTTCACACAAATCTCCCCATTTTAGTTCCCAGTGGTCCAGCGTATAAACAAGCGAAGGGTCTGCCGTACTGCGTGCTTTTTTCAGTTCGCCGTGCAAGTGTAAAACGCTTGAAGACCCTGCCCTTTCGTGTAGGTCGTCCACGTTTTGGGTAATAATCCGAACATCAAATTTCTTTTCCAGTTCCACCAAGGCTTTGTGTCCTGCGTTTGGTTCTACCTCAAAAAGTTGTTTGCGGCGCTGGTTGTAAAATTCCAAAACCAATTGGGGATTTCTTTCCCAGGCTTCGGGGGAAGCCACCTCTTCGATCCGGTGATTTTGCCATAGACCGTTGCTGTCGCGAAAAGTGCTGATCCCGCTTTCGGCACTCATGCCGGCGCCGGTAAGAATGACGATACGTTTCATGGGGTATAATGGTTTTACTATTTGTTAAAATCAAATTTTGCTGCATGGAGCCAAAGACCCTTTGATGGCTTTTTTGAGAAGTTAAGATACAAAAAATCCGGCCATGCAAAACATGACCGGATTCTCATGTAGTGATATAAAAAGGTTAAGCGCTTTTTTTAGCTTCTTTTACCACCTTGCTGACCAATTCGGCAGCTTCTTGCAATTTGATAGCCGAAAGAACTTTCAGTCCTGATTTGTCAATGAGTTCTTTTCCTTCTTCGGCATTGGTACCTTGCAGGCGGACGATAATGGGTACTTTGATTTCGCCAATGCTGTTATATGCATCCACAATACCTTGTGCCACACGGTCGCAACGCACAATACCGCCGAATATGTTCACCAGGATAGCTTCTACATTGGGGTCTTTCAGGATAATCCGGAAAGCGGCTTCCACACGTTTGGCATCGGCTGAACCGCCGACATCCAGAAAGTTGGCCGGATCGCCGCCCGACATTTTAATCATATCCATGGTAGCCATGGCCAATCCGGCGCCGTTTACCATACATCCCACATTGCCATCAAGTTTTACAAAATTCAGGTCGTAACTTCCGGCTTCCACTTCTGCCGGGTCTTCTTCCTGTATGTCACGCATATGAGCAATATCTTTATGACGGAAAAGGGCGTTGTTGTCGACCACTACCTTGGAATCTGCAGCAAAAATACGGCCATCGGCTGCTTTGATCACCGGGTTAATCTCGAACAGGCTGGCATCGATACTTTCGTAAGCCTTGTAAAGTGCGCTGACAAATTTCACCATTTCTTTATAAGCGGTACCGCTCAATCCGAAATTAAAAGCAATACGCCGTGCCTGAAAAGGGGTAAGGCCCACTTTTGGGTCAATGATTTCATGAAAAATTTCATCAGGGGTTTCTTCCGCCACCTGTTCAATATTCATACCGCCACGGGGAGAATACATGACCATGTTGCGTCCTTTGTCACGGTTGAGCAGGATACTCATATAGTATTCTTCCACACTTTCCGGACCGGGATAATAGATGTTTTGTTCGATGAGGACTTTGCGTACCAGTTTTCCCTCTTTTTTGGTTTGGGGGGTCACCAAATGCATTCCGATAATCTGGTCGGCATATTTACGGACTTCGTCAAGACTTTTTGCGATTTTAACGCCACCACCTTTTCCTCGCCCACCGGCATGAACCTGGGCTTTTACAGCCCATTTATCGGAACCGGTTTGTTTTTGTATCTCTTTGGCCGCCGTTACGGCTTCATCGGGCGAATTAGCCACAATGCCTACGGGAACGGATACGCCGTAGCCTTTTAAAATGGATTTTCCTTGATATTCGTGTAAGTTCATACGGTTTAACTTTTATAGGATCATTAATGAAGTCCCAAAAGTAGGATTTTTATTTTTTTGTTTCCGGTTTGTGTACTAAAAATTTTGCTGTACGACGGATATTTAGAACGGTTTAAAAGTAGAAGAGGCCTTGCCGGCTTTACGGGAATAACCAGGTCTGACGTTTTTTTTTGAAAAAAATCACTAAAATATTTGGTTTGTAATACAAACTATATTATTTTTGCAAAGTTGTTTAACATTAAAACTTATTAAAATGGAAAATTTATCAGTACAAGAAAGTCTGGAAGTGATTGCTTCAACGATCCGTCAGACAAAAGAAAACATGAAAGAACAAAGCTTTTACTATTTGCTCTGGGGCTGGCTCACCTTGGTTGCTGCTCTGTCTCAGTATGTTATTCGTGTATTTATGGCTTCCCGTTTGGATTATATTCCTTGGCTTGTTGTGGCGCCTGTGGGTATTGTAGCTACCCTGATTCGTGGGAAGCAGGATAATCGTCAAAGAGGATATGTAACTTATCTTGGAACGTTCTTGCAATATTTTTGGATGGTTCTTGGTCTTTCTTTTTTTCTTGTGGTCTTCATTTCGGTAACATTGCAGGTGAATGCTACTATTTTTACCTTATTTTTAGCCGGACTCGGCACGCTGGTCTCGGGTCTTGCCATGAAATTTAAACCCATGATAGCCGGGGGAGTTCTTTTTTATGTTTTGTCGGTGATTTCGGTTTTTGTACCGGGTTCGGTCACTTTGTTGTTGTTTGTCTTGGGTATTGCCCTCGGATATCTCTTACCGGCCTATTTATTGAAAAAATCCTAATACCCGGTACCATGTATGAAGAACTGGATAAAATGCTCACCCAAAGGGTACGGTTGGTCATTGTTTCCACTTTGATCAAAGTGCGGTCGGCCGACTTCAATTATTTGAAAGAGGTGACCCATACCACTCAGGGAAATTTGAGCCATCAGCTGAAAAAACTGAAAGAAGCAGGCTACATTGATATTGAAAAGAAGTTCGTCAACAATTATCCCAAGACAATTTGCCGTCTGACGGACAAAGGCCGCGAGGCATTTTCGAGATATGTGGAGCAAATGAAAAATTACCTGAACCTCGGAGAAGAAGCAAAGGAATAACCGGCAGATAGTGACGTTCGGGACATTCGGATGTGTGACGAAAGTTGCCCGTCTCATCCCAAAAGAAGAAGTTTTGCAAACTTTTCCTTTTGGGATTTTTTATTAATTATTGTTAATAGTTTCACCATCAATGAAATTTTGATTACTTTTGCCGTATATAAAAATAGAGATATGTTTATTAAATTATTTCTTCTTTCCATTGTGCTTCTCGGTATTGCTTTTGCCGGATTTGCCGTTAAAATGTTTGTACTCAAAGACGGTCAGTTCAAAAAGCAATGTTCCAGTTCCATTCGGGATCCCAAAACCGGAAAAAAACTGGCTTGTGCCGGTGGTTCCTGTCACAGTACTTCACGGTTGGATGAAGAAATTGCCGTTTCAAAAAAAAGTCCCATCAGCCGTCGAAACATTCGGATTATGACAGAGCATGCCATTTCCGAGTAAATCCTGCTTTTAAAGCACCAAAAATCAAATAATAAGCAAGTACCATTTCCTGAATCCCAATCTCCCAAACCCCAACGAGGAGAAAGGGCTTGATGTGATATTTTGAAAATTGATTTTTGTGTTTTGGAATTTCTAATCCAGATTTCATTATATTTGTGGAAGTTAGAATGATAAAAAACAATTTTAATTTTCACGGACATGAAGAAACAAGAAGAAAACGGCTATTTTTTTCACCAATTACAGCTTAAACCCGACTATGAAGGAGAGGTGGTGGCAACCCTCATTGAAAAAAAATCGGAGAAAACTTCTAAAAAAGCCATCCTTTACCTTCACGGGTTTAATGATTATTTTTTTCAACACCATTTTGCAGACTGGGCGGAGCAACAAGGATTTCGTTTTTATGCCTTGGAACTTCGAAAATACGGTCGATCCATTTTGCCGCACCAAAAGCCCAATGATTTCAGGGATATCCGTGAGTATTTTGAGGACATTGATGAGGCCATTAAATTTATCCGTGAAAAAGGGGGGATCGACAAGCTGGTATTGGTGGGACACTCTACCGGTGGACTCATTGCAGCCTTGTATGCTCACGACCATCGTCATGACGGTCTTGTGGATGCCCTCATTCTGAACAGTCCGTTTTTTGAATTTAATGTCCCTGCTTTTTTAAAAAAAACATTTATACCCCTTATGGCTTCGCTGGCGGGTCAATTCCCCGGATTACCTTCCCCCGTTGGCTTGGACAAAGGTTATGGATACAGCCTTCATAAAAGCCATAAGGGCGAGTGGGATTACGAGTTGGCTTTAAAACCCGATGCGGGTTTTAAAATTCATGCCAGTTGGATCAAAGGGATTTACACTGCCCAAAAAGAATTGCAAAAAGGATTGGATATTCAATGCCCCGTTTTGGTGATGTACTCGGCCAAAAGTGTAAAACCGGGCAACTATCGACCGGAGATGCAGGAGGCTGATGCCGTTTTAAACGTCGAAGATATTGAACGGTATGCTTCGGCTATTGGAAAAAATGTGGAAAAAGCCTCTTTTGAAGGTGGCCTTCACGATTTGCTCCTGTCAAAAAAACCCGTTCGTGAAAAAGTCTTGAAAAAGATGGGGGAGTTTTTGCAGAAAAACCTTCCTTAAGCCTGGGCTGTCGGGCCACCCATGGAAAACGGAGGCAGCCCTCCTTCCGGCGTTTCTTTGATGGGACCGTGGAGGGCCTCAAATTTCCTTACATTGTCTTGTAATGCTTTCAAAAGCCGTTTGGCATGTTCAGGTGTCAAAATGATGCGCGATTTTACTTTGGCTTTGGGTGTACCGGGCATGAGTTTTACAAAATCCACTACAAATTCAGCATGCGAATGGGTGATGATGGCCAAATTGCAGTATATGCCTTCGGCTATTTCTTCGCTTAACTCAATGTTAATCTGGTTCTGTTGCGGGTTGTTCTTTTCTTCCATAGTGATTTGCATTTGTGCTATTAGCTGACAAAGGTAAACAAAAAAGGCTGTTACACGGGGAATATGCTCCATATAACAGCCTTGTATTTACTTACCGGAAATCGTCAGACTTCCTTATCTTCCGTAATGGCATCGGGCTCATTGGCTTTGGCCATCATGGCTTCGTATTCTTCTTTGGAGTAAACAATAATGTCCTCGTAATCTTTCAGACCGGTTCCGGCAGGAATCTTATGTCCGACAATCACGTTTTCTTTCAAACCGTTCAGGGTATCCTCTTTGGCATTGATGGCCGCAAGGGTAAGCACTTTGGTGGTTTCCTGGAACGAAGCAGCCGAAATAAAGCTGTCGGTTTGCAACGAAGCACGGGTAATGCCCTGCAATACCTGACGGGCTGTTGCCGTTTGGGCATTTCGTGCCTGAATGAGCTTTTTGTCACGTCGGCGCAAAGTGGAGTTTTCATCGCGCAACTTACGTGCTGTGATGATTTCACCCTGACGTACCGTTTCCGAATCACCCGGGTCAACAACCACTTTCATACCGAAGATTTCATCGTTTACTTCCTGGAATTTGATTTTGTTTACCAGTTCTCCTTCAAGGAAACGGGTATCCCCCGGATCTTCCACCTGTACTTTACGCATCATTTGGCGAACAATCACCTCAAAATGTTTGTCGTTGATTTTTACGCCCTGCAAACGGTAAACTTCCTGAATTTCGTTGACAATGTATTCCTGTACCGCCATGGGCCCTTTGATAGACAATATGTCGGCAGGGGTAATGACACCATCGGAAAGTTTGGTGCCGGCTTTTACAAAGTCGTTTTCCTGGGCCAAAATCTGTTTGGTAGTTGGCACAAGGTAGCGTTTCTCTGCACCTGTCTTTGATGTGATGATAATTTCACGGTTGCCCCGTTTGAGTTTCTTTCCAAACGAAACTACCCCATCAATTTCCGAAACAACGGCTTGTTCCGAAGGGTTACGTGCCTCAAACAGTTCCGTTACCCGTGGCAAACCACCGGTAATGTCACCGGCCTTACCAAAGGCACGTGGAATTTTTACCAGCAGGTCGCCGGCTTTGATTTCGGCACCTTCCTCTACCACAATGTGGGCACCTACCGGCAGGTCATACTGTTTCAGGATATTTCCATCCTTATCCAGGATTTTGATGTTCGGGTTCTTGGTTTTTTGTTTGGTTTCAATGATAACCTTTTCGAAGTAACCCGTTTGTTCATCCGATTCTACCCGGAAAGTCTGGCCTTCCACAATATTTTCAAAGGCCACTTTACCGCCAACCTCCGAAAGAATAACGGCATTAAAAGGATCCCAATCGTTGATGAGGTCGCCCTTTTTCACCTTGTCTCCCGGTTTAAAATAAAGTTTGGAACCATAAGAAATGTTGGCAGAAGAAAGGATGACGCCTGTTTTGGGGTCAACCAGTTTCATTTCGGCAGAACGTCCCGTTACAATGTCGTATTGGTTGCCGTTGGCATCGGTATAAGGAACACTCCGGAGTTCTTCAAATTCGAGAACACCATCATGACTTGCTTCGATTTTTGAGCTGGCGGCTACGTTGGAAGCGGTACCTCCCTGGTGGAAAGTACGCAGTGTCAGCTGGGTGCCAGGCTCACCAATCGACTGGGCGGCAATAACTCCAACGGCTTCTCCGCGTTGTACCAGATGTCCGGAAGCCAGATTTCGGCCGTAGCAATTGGCACATACGCCGTGTTTTGATTCGCAGGTCAGTACTGAACGGATTTCTACCTGTTCAATACCGGCTTCTTCGATTTTTTTACCCAATTCTTCGGTAATCTCTTCACCGCCTTTCACAATCACTTCTCCCGTTTCAGGGTGGTAGATATCATGTACCGCCACACGGCCAAGGATTCTGTCGTAAAGCGATTCAACAATTTCTTCGTTTTTCTTTAAAGCGGTAACTGTCAGACCACGCAGCGTGCCACAGTCCTTTTCCGAAATAATGACATCCTGGGCCACATCCACCAAACGACGGGTAAGGTAACCGGCGTCAGCAGTTTTCAGCGCGGTATCGGCAAGACCTTTACGGGCGCCGTGTGTAGAAATAAAGTACTCCAGAACCGACAAACCTTCCTTAAAGTTTGAGAGGATGGGGTTTTCGATGATTTCGTTTCCTGCAGCACCGGCTTTTTGCGGTTTGGCCATCAAGCCACGCATTCCCGACAGCTGCCGGATCTGCTCTTTTGAACCACGGGCACCCGAATCCAACATCATGTACACAGGGTTAAAGCCATCGTTATCGGAGGCGAGCTCTTTCATAACAATGTTTGTCAACCGCGAGTTGGTATGGGTCCAAATATCAATAATCTGGTTGTACCGCTCGTTGTTGGTAATGAAGCCCATGTTGTAGTTTTCCATGACTTCGTCCACCTCTTTTTCTGCTTTTTTGATCAGCTCTTCTTTCACTTTGGGAACAATAATGTTTCCGAGGTTGAAAGAAAGTCCTCCGACAAAAGCCATGTAGTATCCCAGGTTTTTGATGTCATCGAGGAACTGGGCTGTTACCGCATTGCCGGTGGTTTTTAATACATCGGAAATGATGTCACGAAGTGCTTTTTTCGTGAGCAAACGGTTAATAAAGCCGAATCCTTCGGGAACTTTTTCGTTGAACAGTACACGGCCAACCGTGGTTTCGATCAATTTATTCACCAGCTTGCCATCTTCTTTCACATCGACTTTCACTTTGATAATGGCATGCAGGTCAACCCGTTTTTCATTGTAAGCAATGCGTACTTCTTCCGGAGAGTAGAAAGTCATTCCTTCCCCTTTCACGGGATGGGCCTCCGTACTTTTACGGGCTTTGGTAATGTAATACAATCCGAGCACCATATCTTGCGAAGGCACGGTAATCGGTGCCCCGTTGGCGGGGTTCAGGATATTGTGTGAAGCCAGCATGAGGATTTGTGCCTCAAGGACGGCTGCATTACCCAGGGGGACGTGCACCGCCATCTGGTCACCATCGAAGTCGGCGTTAAATGCCGTACAGGCCAAGGGGTGAAGTTGTATGGCTTTTCCTTCCACCAGCTTGGGCTGGAATGCCTGGATACCGAGACGGTGCAGGGTAGGGGCACGGTTGAGCAAAACAGGGTGTCCTTTCAGGATGTTTTCGAGGATGTCGTAAACAACGGCATCTTTTCTTTCCACAATTTTCTTGGCTGATTTTACGGTTTTAACGATACCGCGTTCCAACAGCCGGCGAATAATAAATGGTTTGAAGAGCTCGGCCGCCATATCTTTTGGTAGCCCGCATTCGTTCATTTTCAGCTCCGGTCCCACAATGATGACCGACCTGCCGGAGTAGTCCACACGTTTCCCGAGCAGGTTTTGGCGGAACCGTCCTTGTTTTCCTTTCAGACTGTCGCTCAATGATTTCAACGGCCGGTTCGATTCGGTCTTCACCGCACTGGATTTCCTTGAGTTGTCGAACAGCGAGTCCACAGCTTCCTGAAGCATGCGTTTTTCGTTACGCATGATCACATCCGGTGCTTTGATTTCGATGAGGCGTTTTAACCGGTTGTTCCGGATAATCACCCTGCGGTAAAGGTCGTTCAGGTCGGAAGTGGCAAAACGGCCGCCATCAAGAGGTACTAAAGGACGCAATTCGGGCGGAATAACCGGTACGATTTTTACAATCATCCATTCCGGCCGGTTTTCTTTCCGTTTGCGGGCATCGCGGAAAGCCTCAAACACTTGTAGCCGTTTCAATGCATCGGCTTTACGTTGTTGCGAAGTTTCGGTGTTGGCCTTGTGTCGCAATTCAAACGACTCTTTGTCAAGGTCCAAGCGAACCAGCAGGTCATGTACGGCCTCGGCTCCCATTTTGGCAATGAATTTATCCGGATCCGAATCATCCAGGTATTGGTTTTCCGGGGGCAAAGTATCTAAGATGTTGAGATACTCTTCCTCGGTGAGGAAATCCATTTTTTTGATTCCATCGGCCTCTTTGATTCCGGGGTTAATGACCACATAACGTTCGTAGTAGATGATCGATTCCAGCTTTTTGGTTTGCAAGCCAAGCAGTGCCCCGATTTTATTGGGTAACGAACGGAAGAACCAAATATGCACTACAGGGACCACCAGTTCGATGTGTCCCATCCGTTCACGCCGTACTTTTTTCTCGGTAACTTCTACGCCGCAACGGTCGCAAACGATCCCTTTGTAACGTATCCGTTTGTATTTTCCGCAGTGACATTCGTAGTCTTTCACCGGGCCGAAAATTCTTTCGCAGAAAAGGCCGTCGCGTTCCGGTTTGTAGGTGCGGTAGTTGATGGTTTCAGGTTTCAGCACTTCGCCGTGCGACCGTTCCAAAATGGACTCGGGCGAGGCGAGGCTGATGGTTATTTTGTTAAAACTATCCGGTACTTTACTATCTTGTCTGAAAGCCATATCAGATTATTATTTTATAAAAATCAAAATTAAATTACTTATCGAAGCTGATCTCCAGACCCAGTCCGCGCAGTTCGTGTACCAAAACATTAAACGACTCCGGCATTCCCGGGGTTGGCATGTTTTCGCCTTTGACAATCGCTTCGTAGGCTTTGGCACGGCCGTTTACATCATCGGATTTCACGGTCAGGATTTCTTGCAGAATGTTGGCAGCGCCAAAGGCTTCCAGTGCCCAAACCTCCATTTCACCGAAACGCTGACCTCCGAATTGGGCTTTACCTCCCAGTGGCTGTTGTGTAATGAGTGAGTAGGGGCCAATGGAACGGGCATGCATTTTATCATCAATCAGGTGATGCAGTTTGATCATATAAATGTATCCCACGGTGGCCGGCTGGTCAAAACGTTCACCGGTTCCGCCATCGTACAGATAAACACTGCCGTTTTCGGGTAACCCGGCTTTTTTCATGTACTCATTGATTTGCTCATCGGTAGCCCCGTCGAAAATAGGGGTGGCAAATTTCAAGCCGAGTTCTTTACCGGCCCAACCGAGCACTGTTTCGTAAATCTGGCCGAGGTTCATTCGCGAAGGTACGCCCAATGGGTTCAAAACAATGTCCACAGGCGTTCCATCTTCCATAAACGGCATGTCTTCCTCACGGACAATCTTGGCTACAATCCCTTTGTTTCCATGACGTCCCGACATTTTGTCGCCTACTTTCAGCTTCCGTTTTTTGGCTACGTAAACTTTTGCCATCTGGACAATGCCGTTGGGAAGTTCATCGCCTACACTCGCTACGAATTTCTTGCGGTTGTAAACGCCCAGCAACTCTTTGTATTTGATGTTGTAATTGTTGAGGAGCGTTTTGATCAGTTCATTTTTGTTGCTATCGGTAGTCCATTTGCTGGCATTGATGTTGATATAATCCAACGAATGGAGAATTTTTTGGGTAAACTTGGTTTTGGTGGGGACGACCACTTCACCGTACACATTGGTAACCCCTTGTGAGGTGCGGTTGCTTACCAAAACGGTCAGTTTATCCACCAGTTTGTCTTTCAGTTCTTTGAACTTGGCCTGGTATTCTTCGTCGAGCGCAGCAATGATCTCTTTTTCTTTCGACTTGTTTTTGGCGCTTTTAATGGCCCTCGAAAACAATGCTTTGTTGATCACCACACCTTTCATCGAAGGCGGTGCTTTCAGTGAAGCATTTTTCACATCGCCGGCTTTGTCACCGAAAATGGCCCGCAAAAGTTTTTCTTCCGGGGTCGGATCGCTTTCCCCTTTCGGGGTAATTTTCCCGATCAGGATATCGCCTTCTTTTACTTCGGCGCCAATGCGGATCAGTCCGTTTTCGTCCAGGTCTTTGGTGGCTTCGGCACTCACATTGGGGATGTCGTTGGTGAGTTCTTCGATACCCCGTTTGGTATCACGTACTTCCAGCGTAAACTCTTCGATGTGTACCGAGGTAAACCAGTCTTCTTTTACCACTTTTTCGTTGATGACAATGGCGTCCTCGTAGTTGTAACCGTTCCACGGCATGAAAGCCACTTTCAGGTTACGGCCAAGAGCCAGTTCACCACCTTGCGTGCCGTAACCTTCGCACAAAGGTTGTCCTTTGGTAACTTTATCACCGGCACGAACGATGGGGCGGAGGTTAATGGAAGTATTCTGGTTGGTACGGCGGAATTTGGTCAGGGTATATTCTTTTACATCATCGTCAAAGCTGACCAGTTTTTCCATTTCATCCCGCGAATAGCGGATCACAATTTTTTTAGCATCCACATATTCTACCACGCCATCGCCTTCGGCCATCACCAAAACACGCGAATCGTGGGCCACATCGGCTTCGATACCTGTTCCCACTATGGGAGCTTCCGGGTTTAACAACGGTACGGCCTGGCGCATCATGTTCGACCCCATCAAAGCACGGTTGGCATCGTCATGCTCCAGAAAAGGAATACAAGAGGCAGCGATGGAGGCGATTTGGTTGGGTGCAATGTCAATCAGGTTCACTTCTTCACGCGGGGTGATGGGGTAATCGGCCTGGTAACGAACTTTTACTTTTTCGTTGACAAACTTACCTTCTTCATCGACAACGGTATTGGCCTGGGCTATAATTTTATCTTCTTCTTCTTCGGCACTCAGGTAAATGGGATCGTGTGCATAGTCGATTTGTCCGTTCACCACTTTCCGGTAGGGGGTTTCGATGAACCCGAGATGGTTGATTTTGGCAAAAACGCAAAGCGAAGAAATCAGTCCGATGTTAGGCCCTTCGGGTGTTTCAATCGTACAAAGCCTTCCGTAGTGGGTATAGTGTACGTCCCTGACTTCAAAACCGGCCCTTTCACGTGACAATCCGCCCGGTCCCAATGCGGAAATACGTCGTTTGTGGGTGATTTCCGAGAGGGGATTGGTTTGGTCCATAAACTGCGACAACGCATTGGTGCCGAAGAAAGAGTTAATGACCGAAGAAAGGGTTTTGGCATTGATCAGGTCGGTAGGCGTAAAGACTTCGTTGTCGCGGACATTCATCCGGTCGCGAATGGTACGGGCCATACGGGCCAGCCCCACGCCAAACTGAGCATAAAGCTGTTCGCCGACGGTACGTACCCTACGGTTGCTCAAATGGTCAATATCATCCACAATGGTTTTCTGATTCAAAAGTTTAATCAGGTGTTTGATGATAAGGACAATGTCTTCTTTGGTGAGGACACGCACATCCATGGGCGTGTTCAGCTCCAGTTTTTTATTGATCCGGTAACGGCCTACCTCGCCGAGGTCGTAACGTTTATCGGAAAAGAAAAGTCTTTCGAAAACGCTGCGGGCCGTTTCTTCATCGGGTGGCAGGGCATTACGCAATTGGAAATAGATGTATTCAACCGCTTCTTTTTCGGAATTGGTGGTATCTTTTTGCAGGGTTTGGAAAATAACCGAGTAATCATTGATGCTGCCATCATCTTTGTGGAGCAGAATGGTTTTTACCCCGGCATCGATAATTTTTTGGATATGTTCCTGTTCCAATACGGTTTCGCGTTCGATGATCACATCGTTTCTTTCAATGGTGACCACCTCACCGGTATCTTCATCCACAAAGTCTTCAAACCAGGAACGTACCACACGGGCTGCCAAACTACGTCCCAGTACACGTTTCAATCCAGCTTTGCTCACCTTTACTTCTTCGGCAAGGTCGAAAATCTCCAGGATGTCGCGGTCGGTTTCGTAACCAATGGCACGCAGCAGGGTAGTGACGGGCAATTTCTTTTTACGGTCAATGTAAGCGTACATCACGTTGTTGATATCGGTGGAAAATTCCATCCAGGAACCTTTGAAAGGGATAATCCTGGCCGAGAACAACTGTGTACCGTTTGCATGCCGGTGTTGACCGAAGAAAACACCGGGGGAGCGGTGCAACTGCGAAACAATGACCCGTTCGGCGCCGTTGATAATAAAAGTACCTCGGGGGGTCA
>CAYYRE010000001.1:34021-43712 GCA_964473895.1 uncultured Lentimicrobiaceae bacterium
TAAGGGATCATACCCAAATAGACATCCTGCACGATGGTTTCAAAGTCCTCGTGTTCAGGATCGGTACAATAAAGTTTGAGTTTTGCCTTGAGGGGCACACTATAAGTCAGCCCCCGTTCGATACACTCTTCGATGGTGTAATGGGGAGGGTCAACAAAATAGTCTAAAAATTCAAGGACAAAATTATTTCGCACATCGGTAATGGGGAAATTTTCTGAAAAAACCTTGAAGAGCCCTTCATTGACACGGTTTTCCGTGTTGGTTTCCAGTTGAAAAAAGTCCTGAAAGGATTTTAACTGAATATCCAGGAAATTCGGATAAGGCATCAGATTTTTTGTAGATGCGAAATTGATTCTTTCGGTTTTGATTCCAGCCAAGGCACAATAGTTTTAAGTTATGAACAAGCCGGCGCTCATTTTGCCGGCAAATAATGAAAGAATGATGTATAAGAACAAATAGGCGAAGCCTCTATCCCGAAACGGGATAGAGGTTCTCGCCCAATGAATAGAAATAAAGTATTACTTGATCTCCACTTCGGCGCCTGCTTCTTCGAGCTGGGCTTTCAGCGCTTCCGCTTCGTCTTTGGTCACGCCTTCTTTGATAGCTTTAGGAGCAGAATCAACAAGTTCTTTCGATTCTTTCAACCCAAGGCTGGTCAATTCTTTCACCAATTTTACCACAGCGAGTTTCGACTGACCCGGGGCTTTCAGGATAACGTCAAAGGCGGTTTGCTCTTCAACAGCCGCTTCGGCACCACCGGCAGCAGGGCCGGCAACTACTGCGGCAGCAGCGGGTTCAATACCATACTCTTCTTTCAGAATTTCAGCCAGTTCATTTACTTCTTTTACAGTAAGATTAACTAATTGTTCTGCAAATGCTTTTAAATCTGCCATTTTTGTATAATTTAAATTGTGTTATAAATGCTTGTTTGTTTTTACTATTGTTCTTTTTCCTTATGCGCTTTTTTCGGATAAGGTTTCCAGGATTCCGGTCAGTTTGTGGCCTCCGGATTTCAATGCAGAAATTACATTGTTCATAGGTGACTGTAACAAGGCAATCACATCGGCAACCAGTTCGTCTTTCGATTTGATAGCAGCCAGGAAGTCGAGTTGTTCATCCCCGATGTAGGTCATCTCTTCAATATAAGCGGCCTTGAGGATAGGGTATTTCGATTTTTTCCTGAACTCCTTGATCATTTTGGCAGGGGCACTGCCCGATTCGGCGAACAACAGGGATGTGTTTCCTTTGAGTACTCCGTATAACTCATCGAATGCTCTTCCCGACTGTTCCATGGCTTTGCGCAGCAAGGTATTTTTTACCACACGCATTTCAATGCCACGGTTAAAGCACATTCTCCTCAGGTTGCTGGTTTCTTCCGCATTCAGCGTGGAAACATCGGCAAGGTAAAAGTTATTGTGCTTCGACAGCTGTTCGGTCAAAGATTCAATCAGTTGTTTTTTATCTTCTTTTCTCATAACAATCGCTTGTTTTTACTAGGCGTTAACCGATTTGGGATCTACTGCAACACCCGGACTCATGGTACTCGACAAATAAATGCTTTTCACATAATTTCCTTTGGCAGCGGCAGGTCTCAATTTAATAATGGTATTCAGTAATTCGGTGGCGTTTTCCATCAGTTTGTCGTTTTCAAAACTTACTTTTCCAACGGCACTGTGGATAATTCCGTACTTGTCCACTTTAAAATCGATTTTACCTGCTTTGGCTGCTTTCACAGCGTTACCCACTTCCATGGTTACGGTACCGGTCTTCGGGTTTGGCATCAAACCGCGGGGACCAAGAATCCTTCCGAGTTGTCCTACCTTGGGCATAACACTCGGCATGGTAATTACAACATCTACATCGGTCCAGCCTCCTTTGATTTTTTGGATGTATTCATCCAATCCCACAAAGTCAGCACCTGCTGCTTTGGCTTCCTCCTCTTTGTCGGGTGTACACAGCACGAGGACACGCACGTCTTTGCCTGTACCATGGGGAAGGGTTACCGAACCTCTCACCATCTGGTTGGCTTTACGCGGGTCCACGCCAAGGCGCACACTCACATCTACCGAAGCATCAAATTGAGTATAGGTGATATTCTTTACTAATTCAATGGCTTCTGCTAAGGAGTACTGTTTATTCTTGTCGAATTTGGCCAAAGCTTCTTTGTGTTTTTTTGACATTTTTGCCATATTCTCCTCCTGTTAACAGATTATTAATTTGCGGGGAATTCACCCTTAATTGTTACACCCATACTCCTTGCCGTACCGGCTACCATACGCATGGCCGATTCCACGGTGAAAGCGTTTAAATCTTTCATCTTGGCTTCGGCAATGGTTCTTACCTGATCCCAGGTAATGCTGGCTACTTTCACACGGTTAGGTTCGGCCGAGCCTTTTTTCAGCTTGGCTGCCTCCATGATTTGTACAGCCACCGGAGGTGTTTTGATGATGAAATCAAAAGATTTATCCTTATAAACAGTAATGATAACGGGGATGACCTTACCGGCCTGATCCTGCGTACGCGCATTAAACTGTTTACAGAACTCCATGATGTTCACCCCTTTGGCACCTAAAGCCGGTCCAACGGGAGGGGATGGGTTTGCAGCACCGCCTCTAATCTGTAGTTTAATTAATCCTATTACTTCTTTTGCCATTTTAAACCCATTGTTTAAAATTAGTTAATTACTATTCTTTCTCTACCTGCATGAAACCGAGTTCCAAAGGTGTTTTACGGCCAAAGATTTTGACCATCACTTTCAACCGTTTCTTTTCTTCGTTGATCTCTTCGATCACACCGCTGAAACTGCTGAAAGGACCATCGATTACGGTGACCGTTTCACCCACAATAAAGGGGATGTTTACCTCTTCGCCTTGCTCGGCCAATTCGTCCACTTTTCCGAGGATCCGTTTCACTTCGGCCGGGCGAATGGGATCCGGCTTTCCGGCTGTACCCAAAAATCCCAATACATCCGGAATGTTCCGGATAATGTGGGGGATTTCGCCGGTAAGCTCTGCTTCAATCAGAACGTATCCGGGAAAATAATTGCGTTCTTTGCTGATTTTTTTCCCTTTACGGATCTGATAAACCTTTTCGGTGGGAATGAGAACCTGCGAAATGTAATCCTCTATGCCGAGACGTTTAATCTCATTTTCGAGGCGTTCTTTCACCTTTTTCTCCTTGCCACTGATGGCTCTGACCACATACCATTTTTTACCGGAATCTTCGTTCATGTTGCAGGCAGGTTCTGATGAGTAATTAACAAGTTAAAAATATATTTAATTCGAACAGTACGTTTCAATACTATTAAAAAAGGCCGTAAAACCTTTGTAAAATAGTTGAAAATGAGACATCCATCAGATAAACCACAATGGCGATTATCAGGGAAGCAACGGATACCACAATAGCACTGTTCTGCAGCTCACTCCAAGTTGGCCAGGACACCTTGTGCATCCATTCGTTATTAACTTCTTTCAGGTAGCTAACAATACTAAATTTTGCCATTTCACTAAAATTTTGCACGGGTGGTAGGAATCGAACCCACAACCAACGGTTTTGGAGACCGCTACTCTACCAATTGAGCTACACCCGTATGTGCCGTCTAAGCAGCCAAAAGGCATCCCGATCTTTCCTCGGGATACCTTTTATTGCTTTATGATGGTTTTACATTTAATCATCCAGGATTTCAGTCACCTGACCGGCACCTACCGTACGGCCACCTTCACGGATAGCGAAACGGAGTCCTTTGTCCATGGCAATGTCGGAAATCAGTTTGACTTCAATGGTCAGGTTGTCGCCGGGCATAACCATTTCCACACCGTCGGGAAGAATAACTTCACCCGTTACGTCGGTTGTTCTGAAATAGAACTGCGGACGGTATTTGTTGTGGAACGGCGTATGACGGCCACCTTCTTCTTTTTTCAGGATATAGACCTCTGCTTTAAAGTGGTTGTGCGGAGTTACCGAACCGGGAGCGGCAATCACCATACCCCTTTTGATTTTATCCTTGTCGATACCACGAAGCAGTAATCCGGCATTGTCACCAGCCATACCTTCGTCCAGAATTTTACGGAACATTTCCACACCGGTTACCACCGATTTCATTTTTTCAGCGCCCATGCCGATAATCTCAACGGGATCGCCGGTATGGATAACACCGGTTTCGATCCTACCGGTAGCCACGGTACCGCGGCCGGTGATGGAGAAGACATCTTCAACAGGCATCAGGAAAGGTTTGTCTTTGTCGCGAACAGGCTCCGGAATCCAAGTGTCACAGGCTTCCATGAGTTCAAAAATCTTTTTACGCCATTTTTCTTCGCCGTTCAAAGCACCGAGTGCCGAACCTTGAATAATAGGAGTGTTGTCACCGTCGAAGTCGTAAAAATTCAGCAGGTCGCGAATTTCCATTTCAACCAGTTCGAGCAGTTCTTCGTCGTCCACCATGTCGACTTTGTTCATGAAAACAACGATGCGGGGAACACCCACCTGACGTGCCAGCAAGATGTGCTCACGGGTCTGGGGCATGGGGCCGTCGGTAGCAGCAACCACCAAAATGGCACCGTCCATTTGGGCAGCACCGGTAACCATGTTTTTCACATAGTCGGCGTGACCGGGACAGTCAACGTGTGCGTAGTGACGGTTTTCGGTTTGGTACTCAACGTGAGCGGTGTTAATCGTAATACCCCTTTCTTTTTCTTCAGGAGCGTTATCAATGGAATCGAATGACTTAAACTCTGCCAAACCTTTTTCTTGAAGTGTTAGCGTAATGGCAGCCGTTAAAGTGGTTTTTCCATGGTCTACGTGACCGATAGTCCCAATATTTACGTGCGGTTTGGAACGTTCAAATTTTTCTTTAGCCATATTAAAAATGTTAAAAAATTAATGTTTGTTTATTACTTTATTTCTATTTCAATTTCGATGAGCCGAGGACGAGAATTGAACTCGTGACCCCTTCCTTACCAAGGAAGTGCTCTACCCCTGAGCTACCCCGGCAAATTTTGAGCGGGAAACCGGGCTCGAACCGGCCACCTACAGCTTGGAAGGCTGTCGCTCTACCAGATGAGCTACTCCCGCTTTTCATGTCAAAAGTTTAAAGTAAAAAGTGAAAAGTTCAACGCCGGGTTGCATGGCGTTTAAACTGTAGCCTTTTTACTTTAGCCTTTTTACAAATCTGGTGGGGGGAGGAGGATTCGAACCTCCGAAGGCTAAGCCAACAGATTTACAGTCTGCCCCGTTTGACCGCTTCGGTATCCCCCCGTATTCTTTTTCAATATGTGTATGAACTGAGCCAGCAGAGGGATTCGAACCCCCGACCGGCTGATTACAAATCAGCTGCTCTGGCCAACTGAGCTATGCTGGCACTTTTTTCTCTCGCCTTTCCCAGTTTCTTTACTTTGATAGCAGTACTTTCAGAACACTTCAAAAAAAAGCAGACCTCCTCTCAAAAAGGTCTGCAAAAATAGAATGTTTCGTTGAAATTACCAAACTATTTTTTCAAAAAGTTTAAAATTTATTTTTTGAACCGTTCCTTATACTTTTCAACTTGTTTTCTTAATGCGTCAATTGCTTGATCAACAGAACCTTCAAAGGTTTTGGTCTGTTTCTTGGCAAACAATTCTTCACCCTTCAAAAGCAGCCGGATCTCGGCAATTTTGTTTTCACGGGTTTCGCTGTTGTCCAGTCTTAAAACCACATCCGAATCCAAAATCTGTTCGTGAAATCCAAAATACTTTTGCAGTTTCCGTTGAATGAAATCTTCCAACTTTTGGTCTGCTTTGAACTTTACCGATTTTACATTAACGTTCATAGGAACCTCCTTTTTTAATGTGCCCTGGGATGGGCGTGAGAATATATTGATTTTAACTGTTCGATACTGGTATGCGTGTAGATCTGCGTTGCCGACAGGTCTGCATGTCCCAGCAGCTCTTTTATGGCATTGAGCGATGCGCCTTTGTTCAACAAATGGGTGGCGAACGTATGGCGTAATACGTGCGGGCTTTTACGGTCGGTGGTGTATCCGCTCAGTGCTGCGTGTACGATGCGGTAGATCAGTTTGGGATAAGCTTGCGTACCTTTGTTGGTCACAATAAACCAGGTTTCTCCACCGGGAAAAGCTTTCTCTTTGGCTTTAAGGTAATGTTGCATTTCATCAGCCATCTGTTTTGAAAACGGAATAATCCGCTCTTTATTTCGTTTGCCCCTCACTTTTAACCGGTTTTCCGGTAAATTAATGTCGGTGGTTTTCAATCCAATGAGTTCGCTGAGCCGCATGCCGGTGGCATAAAGCAAGAGAATGACCATCCGGTCACGGATACCGGAAAAATCTTGTTCCGGAACAAGGTTATATAATAAGGTGTACATTTTGCTTTCGTCCACATAAACCGGCAATGGTTTTCCTTTTTTTAAATTGTGGATATTTTGGGTCGGATTGTGACCAATAACCCCGTTGCGTAACAAAAATTTGTAGTAGGCTTTCAGCGAACTGATTTTCCGGTTAATACTTGCCGGCGAAAGTTTCCGGTCCATGAGGGCGGCAATCCACGAACGGATCATTTCCATATTCGCCTCTTCCGGGCTGTCCAGCTCGTACTGTTTTTGCAAAAAGTCACAGAAAGTTTCAATATCCTTTTGATAGGCAAGGAGCGTATGACGGGAGTTCCGTTTTTCGGTCTGCAGGTATCTGATAAATTGGCTTACGCTCATAGATAAAATGAAAAAACTTTGATTCAAAGATAGGAAATCTTTCCACTGAATCAAAGTTTTTTCTCTCGAAAATCCTTAAAAAAGCTTAATTAACCTTGTTCGGCCTGACGGAGCTTCTGAATGTAAATCGCTTTGAGCTTTTGTTCACGCCTTCGTACCGAAGGTTTGGTGTAACGCTGGCGTTCGCGAAGGGCACGCATGGTGCCTGTTTTTTCAAACTTGCGTTTGAAACGTTTCAGTGCCCGGTCAATGTTTTCGCCTTCTTTTACAGGAATAATAATCATTGTAAATACCTACTTTCTTTTTAGTTAATAATAAAAAAATGATTATTTCGGACGGCAAAAGTATAAAAAATTTCTTTCCACTCATCCATAAAATGGTGAATTGTTTTTTTGGGGCGCTCTGCCCACAGGGCCATCACGGGCTGTCCGTTTTAGCCGCGTTGCCTGCAGCAGGTTTTGCCCGTCAGTGCGTGGGCTTCCTCACGTCAGCCTCCGCCTTCCTGCAAAAACCATGCTGCCGGCTTCCGCGGGCTGCCACTTCCATCCCTGGCGCATATGTTCGTTTTGTGTTGGTTTTCTTCCACTATTTCCGGCGTATGCTTTCGCTTGTGCCGGCACTTTGCAAATTGTGTGTTATGGAAAAGGTCCCAGCGGATGTTGGAAGGTTGATTTGGATATGGTCCCAGCGGATGCTGGAACCATTTGTGGTGTTGATTTATGGTCCCAGCGGATGCTGGAACCATTGTATTATTGTATTACGGTAAATTGCGATTGCATATGGCCGGCTATTAAAAAAGGCCGGGATTTTCCGTAAGAATATCTACGGTAAAAATTCCGGCCAGCTGTAATTTCTAAGGTAAAACGTATAAAATGTTTTATTTCAGGTATTTCAAAATAAAATCGGTCATTTTCGTGTAAAGATGGTACCGTGTGTTTCCACCGTAAATACCATGGTTTTTGTTGGGATAGACCATAAGTTCAAATTGTTTGTTGGCATTTACCAAAGCCGAAATCATGGTCATGGAGTTGATGGGGTGCACATTGTCGTCGCCACTGCCGAAACACAGCAGATAATGGCCTTTGATGTTGTTCACATATTTCAGGGGTGAATTGTCATCATAACCTTCTTTATTCGCTTTTGGCGTTCGCATATAGCGTTCGGTGTAGATGTTGTCGTAAAAACGCCAGTTGGTTACCGGAGCAACAGCCACGGCTGTGCTGAAAACGTCTGCGCCTTTGGTGATGGCCAGGCTGGCCATAAAACCACCATAGCTCCATCCGAAAATTCCAATTCTGGTGCTGTCCACATAAGGAAATTTCCCTATCAGCCGGGCAGCTTCTATCTGATCGGCAATTTCATACTTTCCCAGTTGTTCGTAAGTCATTTTTTTGAAAAGTTCGCCCCGTGCGCCGGTGCCGCGGTTATCCACCGAAACAACGATGATGCCCTTTTCGGCAAGCATTTGAAACCAAAAGTAGTTGCTCCAGCCCCAGGCGTTGTTCACCGTGTTGGCACCGGGACCGCCGTACACATACATGAGGACCGGATACTTTTTCAGCGGGTCGAAATGGGGCGGCTTTATAATCCATGCGTTGAGATCCACTTGTTTCCCGTTGGGCAGTTTAAATTCGGGCGATTGTAGTGTGATAAACTCTTCTTTGCTCAGCGCATATCCCTGCATCTTTTTTATAAAAGCTTTGTTGTCTTCCAAAACACGGATTTGTTGTCCGGTGTAATTGTTTACCGTGATGTAGGGTGGGGTGTTGGCATCACTCCAGGTGTTGATATAGTAATCGAAACTTTTGCTGAACTGTGCCTCGTTGGTGCCGGGGCGGGTGGAAATCTGCCGGATTTTTCCTTTCAGGTTTACCGCCAGGATGTCTCTGTCCATAGGAGAAGTCTTTGCTGCCTGGAAGAAAACCAGTTTTTTTGCCGGATTGTAACCGTACACCTTGGTTACATCGTAAGCCCCTTTGGTAAGTTGCTTTTCCTTGTGACGGGTCATGTCTTCAAGGTAAATGGCATTGTATCCGTTTTTTTCGGAAGTGATCAGAAAATGTTTTCCGTCCGGCAAGAAGGTCAGGTCATCAGTTATGTCGATATAATACTTGTTGTCTTCGGTGTAAATGACTTTTGAAGTGCCGGTGGCCGCATCGGCCAACAAAATATCCAGATGGTTTTGCAACCGGTTGAGCCGTTCAATGGCCAGCTTTCCAGGTTGTTTTGTCCATTTAATGCGGGGAATGTATTGATCGGTATTGCTGCCCACATCCATTTTGGTGAATTTTCCAGTAGCAAGATCGTACGTAAAGATTTGAACAATGGAGTTGTTTTCGCCTGCTACAGGATATTTGTAAGTGTATTCTTCGGGATAAGCGTTTTTTGGGCCGTGGTAAAAAGGCAATGTGTATTGTTTTACCTTACTTTCATCGAAGCGGTAAAAAGCAATCATTTTTCCGTCGGGTGACCAGAAAAAGGCTTTGGTAAAGCTGAATTCTTCTTCGTAAACCCAGTCACAGGTACCGTTGATGATACTGTTTTTCTTTCCATCAAAAGTGATCTGTTTTTCTTCTCCCGTTTTCAGGTCTTTAATAAAAATGTTGTTGTTTCTCACAAAGGCCACTTTGGTGCCGTCCGGAGAGAAATCGGCCAATCTTTGTTTGCCTTTATCCGATAGCGGGGTGAGTTTTTTGGTTTTGGTATCCCAAATGTAATCATACGAAATACGCGAATGACGATAAATTTGTTCGGTTTGCGTAGGGAAAATGAATTTGGTTTCCTCTTTGTTTACCGAAAAGTTACCGATTTTAATGGGCGATTTTTTCCCTTCCGGGATCAACGCTTTCCCGTCAACAAGCGTATAGACCGAATCGCCGGTTTTATAATCGTACACCACAATGGAGCCGTTTTTGATTTCGGTGTATTGTTTGCCGTTATTGAGTGAAACAATGCCGTGGACGGTTTTGGGGTAAAGCGTGTAATTGGTCCA
>CAYYRE010000001.1:43812-63750 GCA_964473895.1 uncultured Lentimicrobiaceae bacterium
GGGACATTAGCTCAGTTGGTTTAGAGCATTGCTTTCACAGAGCAGGGGTCACTGGTTCGAATCCAGTATGTCCCACATTTTTTTCCGAACGGATATTCGTTCAGTTGGTTTACCTGCCGGCTATCCAGACATAAATTAGGGACATTAGCTCAGTTGGTTTAGAGCATCGCCTTGACAGGGCGGGGGTCACTGGTTCGAATCCAGTATGTCCCACTCAGGTTAGATTTTAGAATTTAGATTTTAGAATTTAGAATTCTGAATTCTGATTTCTGAATTTATTATCAGAATGGCGAGCATTCCAGTGAACTCCGCGAACGAATAGGTGTCCTGATTTTGTTGGGGTTAATCAAACGGGCATTGTCCAGCTCAAAAATCAGGCTGATCTCATGGGAAGGTCCGGTAAAATTGGTATTTCTTGAGGTATTCATATCGAATGAGTACATGAGCTTCATGCGTGTATCGCTGTTAAAGGGAATGTTCATCCCCACCAGCCAAACAAGATTGGTAAAACTGGTTTTTCTGAAAATTTCGTTGCGGTACCACATGCCGAAATATACATTGGAAACATAAGCATTGATTCCCAAGGCAAACAGGTTCATATTGGCTTGTGATTGATATAAAATTCCCGGATTGATTTTGATATTTCTTGCCCGGTTATAATATCCTCTGTTCTTTTTAAAGTCTATAATGAAATCCATGTGAGCTACCCATTTTCTGGGCAAAGGGGCTACATCTTGTAAAAAGGACTGGTCGGGCTGTGTAACATGATGAACGGCCACCCCGAAAGTGCCCACCACATTGCGGCTTTTCAACTGGTAGATCCCGCCGATGGAAAAATCGGGAAATACCACCGGACTGTCTCCCGGATTGGTAAAACTGGTGGGGCCGATGTTGCCGAGGCGCGGATCCAGCTGGTCGGAAAAAACCATATTGTTCCAGTCTATGTTCCGGGAACCCACAGCGATAAGCGCGCCGAACTGTAATATGGAATAATGGTTTACCTGGATTCTGACGGCGGGAATAAATCCGACGGTGGTCGATTTGATCAGGCCAATTCCTTCGGCATTTGATGTGGCAATGAATCCGATTCCGCCTGCCCCCGGAATATTTCTGTCGGCAATGTCGGCACTGAACGAGAAAGAATGGTACTCACCAGCCAATGCCGTCCATTGTTTCCTGACGTCTAAACGTACTTTTAATCCCGTTGTAAGTCCGACATAGGCCGGGTTGAAATAGGTGGGATTGTTGAAATATTGCGAAAAATTGACATCCTGGGCTTCAGCCGACAGCAGGGTCAGGCTCAGGATGAAAAGCAGTATGTTGCGTATGTTCTTTATCTTTTCCATTTTTCTTCTTTTCTCTCAGCCGATTTAACGAATGAGCGTCACTGTTCCGTAAGGTTTAATATTTCCATCCCCATTGTTCGATCCTCCCCAGTAGCTGTTGTCGATGAACCGGGCCTGGATACGCCAAATGTAGTTACCTGCCGGCATGGGCTGGCCTTTGTAAGTGCCATCCCATCCTTCGGCCGGCTCGCCATCTTCCGTAAGTTTGCTGCTTTCCCACAGCAAGGTTCCCCAGGAGCTATAGACCTGAATATGGTACTCCTTTAGGTGAATTCCTTTGGGTTGAAAAACATTGGTGCCCGGAACATCGCTTGAAGGAGCAAATGAGTTGGGAACATATAATCCAAGCGTCAGGTCATAAACTTTAGTGGCCGTATCGGTGCACTGATATTGACTGGTGGCAATGAGGACAATATTATACACATCCCCCGACTGGTAACGGTTTACCGGGTTTTCTTCCGTAGAGGTATTCCCATCGCCGAAATCCCATAAATAGTTGGATGCACCAATGGATTTGTTTTGCATGAGGACCTGTCCGGTTACTCCGCGGTAATTATATAAAATATCAAAGTCGGCTTTAGGGGTTTCATGGATTTCTACCGGTTTCGAAGCAGTATCACGGCAGTAATGGCTATCGGTAACTACCAATTGTACCAAAAAGGCTCCGGCCGAATCATAAACATGGGTTGGATTTTGGATGAAAGCAGAGTCATCGGAAGCGTACGGATCGTTAAAGGCCCATTGCCACCGGACCAAGTTTGTTCCGAATGTTTTTGAAGAGTCCGAAAATTGTACCGGCTGACCGGAACAGGCTTTTCCAACGGAAAAATCCGCTTTTGGCGAGGCGGCAATATCTATGTTTTGTGTAATGGTGTCCAGACACCCGAACGTATTGCTTACCGTGAGTTTTACGTTGTATTGCCCGATACCTGAAAAGGCATGTAACGGATTTTGAAGGCTGGAGGTGTCCACAGCAGAAGCCGGATCGTTAAATTGCCATAGCCAGCGTGTTACCGGCGACCCGTTTCCTTCGCTTTGGTCGCTAAAGGCTGTTTCTCCGCCAAGACACAGATTGTCGGCCGTAAAAGCAGCCGCAGGGGTGGGGTGAACAACAACTATCGAGTCGTAAGGCACACTGAACGTGATCCCGTTCACTTGGGCAGTAACGACAAGTGTAGCTCTGTAAGTGCCGCCTCCGGCATAACTGTGTGCTATGGAGTCTGAAAACGTCTGATACGATTGCGTGTTGCCATCGCCAAAATCCCAATCCCATTGCATGATGCTACCATGGGTGGAGTGCAAGACGCTTTTATCTTTGAAATAAAGATCGTTACGGGCGCAGTTATTTCCTCCGGACGCTTCGTACAGCGTGGTCAAACACGAGGGGCGTTGCACAGGTTTTGTTATGGAATCAACACATCCGTTAAAATTGGTAACAATTAACTTTACTTGATATGTGCCTGCCATGGGTCCGAAAAAGTGGCTGGGATTACGGCTGTTTGAAGTGCTGTCGGGCCCTGAAGCGGGATCATTAAAATTCCATTGCCAAGACTGAATGAAATTACCTCCACCTTGGGATGAGTCGGTAAAATAGGTCGGCTGGTCACAAGCCGGTGTTACAAATCTGAAATTGGGAATGGGTAAAGAGTCTATAACTGCCTGATGGGTAATGGTAGTATAACACCCGTTGGTGTCAATGGCACTAAGCTGAACAGAGTACACTCCCGGATGCGGAAAAACATGACTCACCGTATCCAAATAGGTCGTAAACTCCGCACTTCCGTCATTGAAATTCCAGGTGTATCGGGCGATGGAATCGGTGCCGGGGAGGTAGACCGCTTTGAACGGTGTGGGCTGGGTAAAGCAAACCTTCGGGGCAGAAAAATTGATGCGTAAACTGTCGCGCAGGTGAACTATGGTGGTGTCAATATTAGAGCATCCGTTGGTATCGGTAACCCGTAACGTAACAAGATAGTTGGTGTCAACACTAAAAAATTTATATACAGGATTTCGCCGGTGGGAAGTGTCGGTTTGATAAAAATTCCACAGGTAAGAGGCGATGGGTGCTTTACTGCTACCCAAGTGTGAAGTGTCGTAGAACTGTACTTCCGAGGCCGGGTTACATGACTGCATATAGGTAAACCCTGGTTTGGGACGGTCGTATACATTTAAGTATTTATAAACCGTATCGCGACAACCGAAATTGTTGGTAGTGATTAATTGAACATGATAACTGCTGATTTTTGAATAGTGATGTGCCGGATTTTGCAAAACCGAAGTGTCAACGGTGGCCATGGTATCGCCGAAATTCCAGTGCCATTGGGCGATATATCCGATGGAATCCGAAGATTTATCCGTAAAGTAAGTCGAATCGCCTATGCACGAAGTGCTGAAAATAAAATCGGGTTGTGGCAAGGCAATCACATATATGTCGTGCGAAATGGTGCTTATACAACCTTTCAGATTGGTTACCGATAAAGTGACGGTATAGCGTCCTGGTTTTGGGTATATGTACGAAGGACTTTGATAGGACGAAGTATCCCCATTACCGAAATCCCAATACCAGGAAACAATGTTGTTGCCGAAACCGGTAAATTGAACCTGTTCGCCCAAACATAACGAATCCTTCGATTGGCTGAAGTCAACCGCCGGCAGCGAATCCATAATAACGGGATGTACAACGGTATCACGGCAACCATCCAGATTGGTAATGATCAGCCTGACGGCAAAAGTGTCCGGAACACTAAAAATATGCTGCGGGTTTTGTAACGAAGAAGTGTCATTGACTCCCGAACCGGGATCGGAAAACATCCATCTCCATTGGTTTATGACCGAACCGCCATTATCCTGCGACTGATCCGTAAATTGGGAAGGATTACCAAAGCAGGTGTCATTGACGCGAAAATTTGCCAACGGTTTCTTTTTTACCTCTACCGATTTTCGTAGACTTCGTTGATATCCTGCCGAGTTTACGGTCAAAAGGGTTACCTCATAAGTGGTTTGGTTGCTGTAAATATGTTTGGCATCCGGCTGGTCGGGTGCGTGAATGATGAGACTGTCCCCATCCCCAAAATACCATTTCCATGTGTTGATGGTTGTTCCTGCAGGAGTGGTGGACTGGTCGGTAAAAAAAGTGGTGTCATTCAGGCAGACGGGTGAAACAGAGAATTCGGGAGCCGGCAACGGTACTATGGAAACAGTTTTTGTTAAAGTATTGGTGCACAAACCATCAACTACAATAGACAATGTCACGTGGTATTGTCCCGTATCGCTGTATTGATGGGTTGGGTTTTGAATGTTGGCAGTATCTCCATCGCCAAAATCCCAGTGCCAGGAGGTGACATTGCCTTGGGCAGTGGCGGTGAATTGAAGGTTATCGGTTACTGCTGCCGGGTTGATATCCCACGAAAAATCAAGTGTGGGGGCAGGGTTGACCACCTGGACGTAAGCCGGATCGTTTTGGTTGGCACAACCATTGGTGTCTACCACGTGCAGAACAACTTGATATGAACCCGTGTCGGGATACAAATGAAAAGGGTTTTGCAGCGTGTCGAATTTACCGTCACCGAAATCCCATTGCCAGGTGCGGATCTTTTGTCCCGAAGAACCGAAAAAGTGTGCCGGAACCGTAACACAAGTTGGGTTGGGATCGCTGGCTACGTAAACGGTGGGAAGTGCATGAACGACGATGGTCTTTACAACAGTATCCGTACAGGTAACTCCCGAAGAATCAGCCGTAACAATTAATTGTACCTGAACGGTAATTCCCGGAGTAAAAGTATGGGTGACCGTTTGTCCCGAGGCTGTCGTGCCATCTCCGTAATCCCATTCCCATTTTACAAGATTGTAATTGGCCGAAGCCGTGGAAGCATCTGTAAATTGGATGGTACTACATCCTGTGTAAACATAGGTGTAGTCGGCCGTCGTACTACATTGTGCCCAAATAAGGGAATAGGCAAAAGTGAAAACAATTAAAAATGTAAATTTCTTCATCCGCAGCGTACTTTTCCAATGGCGCAATAAAATTAATGAATTAACGATATAGGCTCCCCAAAGATTGTGTCATTTTGTTCTTTTATTTCTGTTTTTCTTTTGCCGGTATGTTTTCAAGGATTTTTAACAGCTGATTTACAGAGAATTGCTTGGCGATAATGTGTTTTTCTTTATCCAGTAAAAATAATTGGGGAGTGCCGTGAATATCATAAAGTTTGGTAAAATCGCCTTTTAGCGTACGGGTGCCGTTGACCTGAATTCCCGGTAATTGCCTGCTTTTGACAGCTGCTTTCCAGGCTTTTAGGTCAGGATTGATGCAAATGCCGTAAACTTCGAGGCCAAATTGTTTTTTTAGCTTGGGATACAGGGGTACCAGTTCTGCCAGCTGCCGTTTGCAAATATGGCATTTGTAATCCCAGAAAAACAGCAGTGTGTACTTGCTTTTGACATCATAAAATGAAACAAATCGGCCGGAAGTGTCCTGTAAAATCAACTCGGGGGCACGTTTTCCCAGAAGCAACGGCCTGATCTTGTCTGCCCGCTCTTTCAATAATTTTAAAACGGATGCCGAAGTGTTGGCAATGGGTTCCTTGGCAAAATAGTGATCGACCATGTGTACAAAAACTTTGTCGAATCCCATGTATTTCGGGTTTTGGTATTCCACGGTGAAATACCACACCAAATAACTTACGCATTCTTTGGAGGGTCTTGCCAGGGCAATTACACGGTCGATGGCTTTATCCACCGAGTCGGGTTGCATGGGAACAAGGTGCTGAAAGTAACGCTTAATCATTTCGTTGTATGCCGGGCTTCGCAGCAGCCTGGGGTCACTCAGGTCGAAATGGTCCCAATAATGTTTTTGCAGGTAGTGCAACGCAAAAAGGGGCTCTTTGTTGTCAGAATTTTTGGGCGGTTGGACTTCATCCATGCCCCTGAAAAGTTTTGCCACAAATGTATCGGGATGTTTTTGGATAACTTGTTCACGGATCGTTCTGTTTTGTTTTTGTAAAGCCGATATTTGTTGCTTTATCTGTTGGAATTCCGGATTGCCTTTTGTGGTTTTTTTCAATTCTTTTTTCAGAGATAATATTTGTTGATAAATCCGGTCGCTACTTTTCAGATAATCAAAAAATATTTTGTTTTCCGGTGACCCTTCTGCCGCTATGTGCAGGGCCATGTTGGCCGTATCGGTTGTTAAGGTGAAATGTTGTTTCTTGTTGATCAGAAACTCGAATAACTTTACTTTTTTGGGACTTACGGTCATATAAACTCCTCCGGGCAGCGGTTTGTCCCCTTTGAAGAGAAAATCTCCGGGCGTTTTGCTACGGGCTGTGTCCACCAAGCGGATTTTATCGCCGTAGTAAGATGCCAAAAGCAACACGGTATCGTGCGAGCCTTTTATTTGTACCCGAATGCGATAGCCTTGCTGTGCAATGGTTGCCAGAGTGAGAAAGAGGGTAGCCGACAATAGGATAAAACGTTTCATTTTTCCGGTTTTTGTACGTTGCAAATGTAAAAGAAATCACCGAGGGACAGAGGAAACAGGGGCAAAAAAGGAAACCGGTTTTATTTGCGGTGGTCAAGAACATACCGGGCATCCAATTGCAACATGGAATCAACCGGAATGTTTTTCTTTGCGGCTTTTTGTTTTATTATCTCATACCACTTTTTGTCACTGCGTATGCGCCGGATAATATTTTCCAGGTTTTCTTTTTTTTGTAAAGGTTTTGATGTTTTCCTTTCAGGTAGTCCCAAAAGGGCATTGTCGTAGTCGGGGGGGCTGATCAACTGTTGAAAACGGGAAGAAGGATGGATTCTTCCGAAAGAATCGAACCAGGCGGCCCGTGTCATGGAATCCCAATGAATGGCGCCGTAATGGTATTGAATGTTGTAAAAACCACCAAGCAAAACCGAAAAAACAAAGGCCAATTTTAGGGGATAAACAAACCGTTTTCTTGATTGCCGCAGAACTTCCACAAAGGCGGCCAGCGGAATAGCCATAAAGGGGTAAATATCAATCAGTTCTCTTTGTCCCAAGCTGCCGCCATACCACCAGCACCACCAGGAAGAAACCACATAAAGATAAACGAGAAGAAGCGACAATACGGGTAAAAAAAACGGTTTGTATTTTTTATACAAAAAATAAATTCCGGACACGGCAAAAATCATGACGGGGGTATAAACAAACCAGCCTTTGCGAAAGCTAAATAAGACATTGAGTATTTGCGGATGCAAAAAGAAAAAACCTTCATTGCCGTAAGAATAGTAAACCCAGTGTCCGGTAACGGATTTCCAATAAAGAAACTGGGGAAGCAGCATAAGAAATCCGGAAAGGGCCATGAGGGCCAAATGGGGAAATTTTTTCCTGAAAAGCAAGGCTTTGTTTTGTACATCACGCCAGTTTTTCACTTCATAAAAAAGAAAGAAGAGGATCATGAGCATGTTTACCGGCCGGATGAGAGTGAGCAATCCAATGGCAATTCCCAGCAATGCAGCACGGGAAACCGTATTTTTTTTATGCCACAATATGGTCACATACAAAAATGCAGAAGCAAGAAAAAAGGTATAAACATGCGACATGCCCGGTTCTTCGGTGGCATACCAAAACAGGTTGGTTCCCAGTCCGGTGGTCAGAAGAACAACGGCGATGGTTTTGCGTGAAAAATAAAACCGTAAAACACGGGAAAGTACCAGCAGTCCAAGAAACAGATAAACCCATCCCGCCATGACAATAGCAAAGCGATAGGGTAGTGAATAGCCTCCCGTGTCGTAACCCAGGGGGCCTGCCAACAGGTGGGCGGCAAAGAAAAAGGGCGACAGCATTACCGATACACCCATGGTCATTTTGAAAACGCGATGCCCGTTGGGAAGTTTTTTGGCCCAGAAAATAAAATGGTGTTTTCCTTTGTAATGATCCGGAAATGTCAGGTTCAGGTCGTGATAAATGAAGGCTGCCGGCAGGTACCCGTAATAGTCTATCACATCCCACTGGATGACGCGGTGCGGGTCTTGCCATATCCTTTTATTGAAATCATTAAAAAGCGTAATGGCAATAATAAATGCTATGCTTATTGCCACAAGGTGTTTTTTCATGGATGTCTTTTTCTACGGCGGTTCGTCAAAACTTTTGTAAAACTATGAAAAAATCAACGTTTCCGCATCAGCGGAGTCCTTTTCCGTTCGCAGTAAAAAATGTTACGGTCAAATCATCAAAATAAACCGGAATTTTCCCCCGGTTCCACAAATAAACAACAAGTTCATCGTCTTTTTTCCAGCCTGCCGGAATCAGATAAAAAACCGTTACCTTGCTCCATTGATGTAAATGGATGGCTGAACGGTGCTCCGGGCTGTTGAAATCGTAGGCAAAATACTTTATGGGCTTGTTTTTCCGTTGGTAGCTAATAACAAGCGAGCAGGGGGTTTTGCTCACGGGTTCTTCGGGAAAAATCCACACGGAGGCTTTCACCATACGGTATTGATGCCGTTTCATTTGCCGGTACGAAAGACGGACAGACGGTGAAAATTGCAGACTACTGTCCATTTGTAAGGCGTAATGGCCATGGAGGACATGCCGGGTACTGAAATGTTTGAAAAAAGCACTCTTCCGGTTCTCAAAATCCAACTTTACCGGATTGGTTTCCGGTGGGGGCATTTCATTTTTCTGAAAAACACATACCTTAAACCGGTTATTGCTGAGTACATTTTTGTTTTTCCCGAAAGAAAAAACTTTTAATAAAGTCAATCCTTTGTCTTCCAGAAGTTTTTTTAACGGTGTGTGTCCTTCCTGGGGGCCAAAATGAGCATCCCAAACAATGATGCTGCTGTCGGGGATAATTTCAGATACCCTCGGTACTGGGGGCAGTCCTTCTGCCGACCGGATGCCGTCAAACGGGTCGATGCCCAGCGTGATGGGAACATCGTTGGCGAAATAGTAAATTTTATGGTGGTCGAGGTGGTGTGTTTGCAAGTAACGGCAGGCTTTAGCCTTCAATTGTTGGGGTGGACTGGCCTGAAAGTTCTGCCGGAATGTGGTACTGCCGGTGTACATGACCCACAGCAATAACGTACCGATAATGGTTCCGCTGATTTTTTTTGACCATTGGAAAGGCTTGGTAATGATTTCCATGCCGTAAACTGCCGTAAGGGCTGCCAACGGGGTGACGGCTCCCATAACCCTTATCAGTCCCAGTGAATTACCGATGCCTTTCCACCACACATAGGAATGTGCTGCCAAATAGAGCAGGTAAGCCCCGGGGACCAGCAACAGAAAATAAAACCGGCGGTTCAGTTTTCCATGCTCCTTTTTTATCCAAAACCAGAAACCATAGCTTGTACCGATAACGAAAAGACCTGCCAAAGGATAACCGAGGATAAATTTTGTTTTTTCAACAAAATGAAACAGTGTGCCGTGACCATATATCCCGGCTGCATTGCCTTTGTAAGGCATTTCGGTAATCAGCCACCAAAAATTTTTGTAATAAGGCCAGCCGGCCAGACTGTAAATCAGGAAACCGGTAAATAAAAAAGGAAGAGTTTTGTATTGTTTTTTCAAGATAAAGGTCAAAATAAAGAGGGGAATCAGCACGATGCTTTCGGTACGGGCCAACGGAAAAAAGGATATAACAACCGCCGACCAAATGTATTTTTGATCAAAAAAAAGGATCAATGAAATGATGAGCAACAGGCTGAAGGTAGTTTCCGTTAAAACGGCAAAGATTTGAATAAAATAGAGTGGGGTAAACAGTACGAAAGGCACGGCCAGCCATCGATACCGGAAATTGAGCCGGCAGGCCAGTTTCCATGAAAACCATGCCGTCAGCACGCCCGCAATGACATTGTAAAGCCGGGCAAAATTCATTCCGAGTTGGGCAAAAGGGGACACGAGCAGGGTAAACACCGGTTTTCCCCATTCGTCTAACAACAGGTGCGGGTATTTCCAACTCCAGCGGGCAATTTTGAAATGCGAAAAATGATCGCCTCCGCCAAAACTATTGACCGAATGAAAAATGATGAACAGAGCAGATATGAAAAGCAAAAACAGTCCGGCAAGGACAATGGTACGTTCTTTTTGGTTGCTTTGGCAGCGCATATTGCATTACGATATTTTTCCCGTTTCCCGGAAGGTTTTCCGATCAAACAGATTATACTTTAAAATGGAGTAGATGGCCCTGAAACCATCACGCCAGTCGATTTTTTTTCCTTCTTCGTACGTTCTGCCATAGTAGGAAATACCCACTTCGTAGATCCGTATTCCCGGAACTCTTGCTATCTTGGCAGTGACTTCCGGCTCGAAACCAAAGCGATTTTCTTTGAGTAATAAAGATTTTAACATGCCGGAACGGAACAGTTTGTAACAGGTTTCCATATCCGTCAGGTTTAAGTTTGTGAAAATGTTGGAAAGGGTGGTAAGCAATTTGTTGCCGATAGAGTGCCAGAAGAATAGAATGCGATGGGGCTCGCCGCCCATAAAACGTGACCCGTACACCACATCGGCAAAGCCATCCAAAACCGGTTTTAACAAAGTGTTATATTCCTCAGGATTGTATTCGGTGTCGGCATCCTGAATGAGGATAAAATCGCCGGTAGCTTCGGCAATACCTCTGCGGATAGCAGCTCCTTTGCCTTGGTTTGTTTGCTGTTGAACCAACCGTATCTGCTCTTCAGGATGTTCGGAAGCAAATTTCTTAACCAATGACACCGTTTCATCGGTCGAGGCATCGTCCACTACAATAATTTCTTTTTGGATATTCCTCATGAGTTTTACCGAGAGGATTTTTTGCAAAATGGCTTCAATAAACCGGGTTTCGTTGTATGCCGGAATGATAATGGATAAAGTTTGTGGCATTTTCAAAATTACTGGGTTAAAAAAGCAAAAGTAACAAATTAAAAGCTCTACGGAGAATTCAAGTTGCCGCGGGATAAAAACATAATTTTAAGGTTTTCTAAAACATTTACATGGCGTTTTTCTGAAAAAAGTTTTATGGAAATTATCTTTTCTTTTCCATCGGTCATGGGCTTGAATGTAAAATCGTAAAATCCTGTTTGCCATTGTCCAAGTTGCTTTTGAGCAAAATGAATGAGATACGGATCGAACCAATAATCGGTTTTTCCCGTACCAACATCGTATATACGTACAATAATTTTTGAATTGTTGTCGGCCAAAAACCGGTTGGCGAAACTTATCCTGATAAGGCTTACATGCTGAAAACCGGGAATGGACTTGCTTCGGCCTTGATAAATCAATTGAAATTTGTCTTTTGGGGAGCTGATCAGCTTGCTTGTTGAGATTTTTTTAACAAGAGAAAATTGGCGGAGGTCTGCATTCTTTTTCCATAAAAGTCCACGATAGCGTTTTTCAGTTTTTAGAAATACTTCCCAATATTTTTCCTTGTTCATGTTGGTCCAATGCAGAATAAATGTTTTGTATTGATAACTTTGAATCAGGTTGACCGGAATTGTCAGCAGCGACAGCAGCAGAACAATGGTCTTCAAAACAGCAGAGCTTTCGTTGAGCAGAATGGCCAATAGGATAAAAAATATGCTGTAGTAATCAACATAAACACGCGACCCGTAACTGGCTCCGTAAATCCATGAATGCCAGGATGAAAACAGGTAGGTGAGGAGTAAAAAGAAAAGCAACCAGGTAACGGCCTGATAGAATTTTCGTTGAGAAATCATTCGGATAAGACCTGCCAGAGATAAGAACAAAACCGGCGCATAAACAAAAAGACCTTTGCGGTAACTGAATAAAATGTTTATGAATTGCGGATGAAGGAAATGAAATCCTTCCCCCTGATAGGAATAGAGTAAAAAATGCCCCGTTTGCAAATACCAAATCAGACACTGGATGGAAACCAGCGCAGCCGTAAGAAAAAATCCTGTCAACAAAGTTCGGGGATGCTGTATCAGGTAAAAAGCCCCTTTTTTTAGGTTTTCATACGAGCCGGCCAGAAAAGGGATAAAAAACAAAACCAAAATATTGATTTGCCGGAGAAGGAGAATCAAGCCCAAAAAGAGAGCGGCAAAAATAAAATCCTTCCATCTGTTTTTCACGAAAAAACGGCGGACAAAATAAAAAAAAGCGGTTATGGCAAAAAGAGAATAAACATGGCTGAATCCGGCATCGAAATGGGCATAGTTGGTTACTCCGGTGGCAAAGACCAGTAATATTTGTAAAAAAATAATAATGGGCTTTTTAATGTCATATAACTCCAATATTTTTCGCAAGAAGAAAATGGCAAGGAAAAGATAAAAAAGAGTGGAATAAGCCACTGCTTGCTGAAAAGGTTTTTGGTAACCGTAGTTCCCGGTGCTGTCCGGCTTTGTGGTCAAATAGGCGACATAAAAGAAAGGCCATTGCAGAAGGGCAGTTCCAACAGGATATTTATCCACTTTGAATCCTTTGTAGTTTACATAAACTCCTTTTTTGTCGATACGGTTGTATAAAACGGAATCCTTCCGAAAAGGTTTGTCTTTTCTTATCAAATCGTGGTAAATGAAAAAAGAGGGCAGGTAATCGTAATAACCAACCGCATCGGCTTTGATGATCGCCTTGGTTTTCATTGGGTTTGTCTGAACAAACAAAACAAAAAGCGAAATAATGATAAATTCCGGCAGAAGAGATATCAAGTTGATCTTCAAGGTACTCATTTTACAGGTACCTTTCGTCCGGTATCGGTAGGTTTTATCTTTGAAAAATAGAGTTGTAGGATGGCTTCTTTATTCTCCGGATTCTCAAAAAGCAACTTTTTACGAATGGTGAATGGCATTGTATCGCCGAAAAATTTTTGCAGTGTGCGTCGGTATAATGTCTTACTGTTTTTTTGCAAATACAGATAGACCGGTTTGTTTGAACGGACTACCGTTTCGGGATCGAATTTTTTTCCCCAACCTCTAATGGAGTTGTCCCAAGTAAAATATTGGTAAATATCCGGATAAAGCATGTTTAATTTCTCCTTATAATGCGGAAGACTTTTTCCCCCCATGGAAAAACTGTACATGATGGCATAGGAAGGAAACGGGCATCCGTAATCTTGGCTGACAATGATTTTATAACTGTTTTTGGCGAGCATCCCGGCTGCTTTACGGGTTTCTTTTCTGGCGTTTACTTGTTTTTCAACACTTTGCGAAACAATGCGCATGTACGGAATTTCCCGGTCCAATTTATAGCCAATGACGAGAGGTATGAACAATAAAAGAACATAATGGACAATTTTTTGATGGAAAAAATCGCTGAGAATTTCTACATTGAGCACCAATAGAAAAGGAAAAAACAGCAGTGCCGATATGAAATATCGCATTTCGAAATGTTTGGCCGTAATAAAAACTACCAAGGCGATCGAAACCACCAGTCCCCATCCGATGCGTGTTTCCACTGCTTTAATGTGGCGGAAAAAACCTATGATCAGAAGAAAAACAAGGACAAAAAGTACATAGAACAAAGTTGAAGTTTGTGTAAAAAGCAGTTCAAGATTTTTGAAAAACAAAGGAAGGTTTATTATGGTTTTGGCACCACTTTCGTAGGTTCCGCTGTGCAGGAAAAGGCTGATCATCCATTGCCGGAACCGGTTGAGCTGAAAGAGAACCGGTGGCGAAAGGGCGAGAAAAAACAGGATGGTAAGAAAGAAATATTTTACTTTTTGTTTAACACTTCTCAGTAAAAACAAGGGGAGTACGCTCCAAGGTAAAAAAGTCATTTTCAAGGATAAGCCCAAAGCGGTGGCGCCGGCATACCCGAAGACCTTTCGTGGGCGATTATCCGGAGCATAAATCTCTTTGAAAAGCAATACTTCAAAAATCATAACCGGAACAATAAACAGCAATTCGGCATAAATACGACCGGTGAGATCAAACCAAATATTCATTAAAAAGGGTGCTGTTTGTACGGACAGGGCAAAGGCCATATTTTGTGTGATGCGATAAATGGCTTTCCCTCCCCAAAATAAGGTCGCAGAAATAATAGTGGTGATGATGAGGTTAGCCACCGCCAGGTAGCGGTCTGCATGGTAAATGACATCCTGGAAATAAGGCAGGTTGTGTTCCCTGAAAAAATAGACGGTCCGGAAAATGAGTGCCAATAACAAATGTAACACCGAAGCCGGCTGGTCAATGTTGGCGTTGCTGAATTTCCCCATGGATACACTCAGCCCGCTGATAAAGTGGATGTATTCGGGGTCGATGCTGCGCAGCGAGAGATCTCCGAAAATTTGACGGAAATAAAAGCCCATCACAAGATAGATTACCGGAAAAAGGTAAAGCAGAAAATCAAATTTCCATTTTGCCGGATGCAGGCGAATCATGGGTTTCATAGTGGTTTGGATAAGATTTTCAAAAATAATGAAAATCAAACAGGTATCACCCGGGCTGGAAAAAGAAATACACTGTTAAGCAAAAATGAGGAAAAAAAGCCATCCGGATTTTCCGGATGGCCGATGGTTGGAGCGGCAAAGCCGTACTAATAATAGGTCGGACGCAAGACCCCGCCAATCATTTTAGCCACGCGAATTACCTGAATGGCGTAACCAAATTCATTATCGTACCACACATAAATGGTAATGGTTTTGTGATCTCTCGAGATTTTTGTGGCGGGGCTGTCGAAAATGGCCGTGGCCGTTTCTCCCACGAAATCTGAAGAGACGGCATCGTTGGAGGTGGAATATTTGATTTGCCGTACCAGGTTTCCTTCGAGGGAGGCTTTTCGCATGAGTTCGTTCACCTCTTCCACCGAAGTTTCCCTTTTCAGAGTCAGGGTCATGATGACCAGCGATACGTTGGGGGTTGGCACCCGGATGGCATTGCCTGTCAGTTTACCGTCGAGACTTGGAATGGCTTTGGCTACCGCTTTGGCGGCACCGGTTTCGGTAATGACAAGGTTGAGAGGTGCACCGCGGCCCCTCCGGTATTTTTTATGGAAGTTATCCAGCAGGTTTTGGTCGTTGGTATAGGAATGGACTGTTTCCAGGTGCCCTTTCTCAATACCGAACGTTTGTTCGATCAGCCAAAGGACCGGGGTGGCTGCGTTGGTGGTACAGGAGGCTGCCGAAAAGATACGTTCATTTTTTACGTCGACTGTTTTGTCATTGATCCCGTACACAATGTTGGGAATATCGCCTTTTCCGGGGGCTGTCAGTAAAACTTTATCCACTCCTTTGGCTTTCAGGTGCCGGCTGAGTCCTTCCCGGTCACGGAAAACGCCTGTATTATCTATTAAAATGGCATTGTCGATGCCGTATTCGGTATAGTCGATCTCTTCCGGATTTTGTGCGGCCAACATGAGCACTTTATGTCCGTTGATATAAATGGTTTTTTCTTCCAGATTTTCGATAGCCACTCCGCGAAAGGGGCCGTGTACCGAATCGTGGCGGAAAAGGGAGGCCCTTTTGATGATGTGCAGGTCATCGTTGCCACGGGTCACCACCGCCCGTACACGTAATTGGTTTCCGTTTCCCTGAATAATGAGCTGGCGGGCCAGTAATCTTCCGATACGTCCGAAACCGTAAAGGATCACATCCCTCGGCTTGAAAGGTTTTATTTTGTCTGATTTGAGATGTTTGAGTTTAAAATTGATAAAATCTTCCTCATCCAAAAAGTTTTTCCGTTCTTCCAACCATTCCCTGTTCAGGCGGCCGATGTCGATGCGCGACTGCCCGATATCGGAGTGTAAAATGGCCTTGGCCAGTTTCAACGAATCTTTAATGTGTAAAGGCCGGTCGATGATGTTTTCGGCATAGGAATGTTTGTACAAAATGATGCTGGCACTCCGGTCGATGAGCTGGTCACGAAACAAGGCCAGCTCGATGGACTTGTCATAAAACAGTTTGTACACAACGCTGATAAACTCATTGGCCAGTTTTTCCTGGTACGACCAGTCGTTTAGGGAACTTTCATAGTTCCCGTTCATGTCTTTTTTTGGGGTCATTGTCCATTGGGTTTTTTAAAAAGGTGAGTAATTAAAAATGAAGAAATAAGCTGTCGGACAAATATAATATTTTTTTTACGGGACAATGTGCCTCATCCATAAAATAAAAAAAGGAAGCCGTGAGGCCTCCTTTTTTGGTGATTTTTTCTATTTACTGTCCGAGATAGGCTTTGAGCAGACGGCTTCTGGAAGTGTGGCGTAACCTCCGGATGGCTTTTTCTTTGATTTGGCGCACCCGTTCGCGTGTCAGGTCGAATTTAGCCCCGATTTCTTCAAGGGTCAGTCCGTGGTTCATGCCTATGCCGTAATACAGGTTAATGACATCACGCTCTTTTTCACTCAGGGTGGATAATGAGCGTTCAATTTCACGGCGCAAAGATTCCTGCATCAGCTCTTCATCAGTACTTTTGGAATCTTCGGGCGACATGAGGTCGATGAGGGTGGTGTCTTCGTCAGGAATCACCGGAGCATCCATGGAAACCGAACGGGTGGAAATTTTCATAACCGCATCGATTTTGTCTTCCGGGATTTCCATGGCCTTGGCAATTTCACTTGCCGAGGGTGTCCGTTCGTATTCCTGTTCCAGCTGGTTGCTCACTTTTTTGATTTTGTTCAACGAGCCTACCTGGTTCAGCGGCAGACGCACAATACGCGATTGTTCGGCCAGTGCTTGTAAAATAGACTGCCGGATCCACCAGACGGCATAGGAGATAAACTTAAAACCGCGGGTTTCGTCGAAACGCCGGGCGGCTTTGATCAGTCCCACATTGCCTTCGTTGATCAGGTCGGGCAGGCTGAGCCCTTGGTTTTGATACTGTTTGGCCACCGAAACGACAAAGCGCAGGTTGGCTTTTGTGAGTTTTTCCAACGCTTTTTCATCTCCGGCTTTGATGCGCCGGGCCAGTTCGACTTCTTCTTCTGCCGTAATGAGTTCTTCACGGCCGATTTCCTGCAGGTATTTGTCTAAGGAAGCCGTGTTCCTGTTGGTGATGGATTTTACTATTTTTAGTTGTCTCATAATAAATTAGATGGTTTAGTTAACTTGTGTACGTGATTCGTTATGAAAGGTTTCGCAAATTATTTAAAAAAATTCTAAATTATTTCTTACGGTAAAAACTCGAAAGAAATACGCATGCCGTTGGGGTAGATGCCACTGACTTTTATGGTGCCGTTTCCGTTTTCGGCCAACGCCTTTTCGATTTGTTGCCGGTTGTTTACTTCACGGTCGTTTACTTCTGTAATAATAAACCCTTCGGCAATGCCTCCGTTGCGCAAAATACCTTTTTTGATTCCGACTACTTTCAATCCGTGGTCCACATTGAGGTTGGCCAGGTCACCCTCAGTGGCTGTTTTCAACATGGCGCCAAGGGTGGCATTGTAAAAAGGTTTCGGGGCTTTAACCAGGCCCGTGGTTCCGTTGCGGTTTTGCAGGGTCACCCGCAGGGTTTCCGGTTTTCCGTTATGAATTAAGTTGACACGGACCTCATCACCCGGACTGTATTGTCCGATGATTCCCATCAATTCCGAGAGGTTTTTTACGGGATGGTTGTCGATGGTGGTGATGACATCGCCTTTTTCCACCCCGGCTTTGGCTGCACCGCTGCCGGCTACAACCCCGGCTACATAAACGCCGTTCAGGTTGTGCAGGTGTTTTTCTTTGGCAAAGTCGGCATCAATATCCCGGATTTGGACACCGAGATAAGCGCGCTGGATTTGCCCGTAATTCATGAGATCATTGACTACTTTGCGTACCAAGTTGACCGGTATGGCAAAGGAGTACCCCTCGTAGGCCCCTGTTTGGGAGGCTATGGCTGCGTTGATGCCAACCAGTTGGCCATCGGTATTGACCAAGGCGCCGCCGCTGTTTCCCGGATTTACGGCAGCATCGGTTTGGATAAACGACTCGATGGCGCTGTTGCCGCCCAAAATATGGATGTCACGGGCTTTGGCACTTACAATGCCTGCCGTTACCGTGGAAGTCAGGTTAAACGGGTTTCCCACGGCAAGCACCCATTGTCCAACCTTCAGGTCGTCGGAATTGCCATAGGTAAGATAATGCAGCCCTTTGGCATTCACTTTAATAAGTGCCAGGTCGGTAGAGGGGGAAGTGCCGATGATTTTGGCTTCCATTTGCCGTTTGTCGTTAAAGGTAACAATAATCTTATCGGCCCCATCCACCACATGGTTGTTGGTGACAATGTAACCGTTGGGTGAGATGACCACTCCCGAACCGAAAGCAATGAGGGCCTCCTGGGGTTGTCTGTAGAAATACCCCCGCAAAGCGCCGAAAAAATTGTCGTAGTAACGCGGTTTCACTCCGATAATGGTTTTAATGTGTACCACAGCGTCTACCGATTTGGCTGCCGCTTTGGTAAAATCCATGTTTTGCGGGATGGGTACGGGTGCCGTATAGGCTGTATGGACCACCGGCGTGGTTGTCGCCGGTTGCATTACTTTTTCGGGTTGTTTGTTTTTTACGAAAAAGAAAGCAACGAACAGTACGAGCAGTGTTCCTGCTACAGCGCCGATAAAACTTTTGAATATTGTTTTCATTTTTTCTTGTCTTTATTGTTTAAATGCATCTTATCTTTGTGGCCTGACCTGTTTAACGTAAATTGTCCGGTTTCGTTGCACGGAGCTTGTTAAACTTTGTTAATCAGTCATGTTTATTAAAAAATGTGTTCACAAAAATCTTTCCAAATCGGCAACATGGTATCATCTTTTAACAATTCTTTAGAAGGGGTTCAGCGGAAAATCCGCTTTTACAAGTTTCAGGCCAACGGCAATGATTTTATCCTGGTGGACAACCGCGATCATCTTTTCCCTGAGAATGAAAGGCTGATTTCCCGCATGTGCGACCGTCATTTTGGCGTAGGGGCCGATGGACTGATGCTTTTGGATGAAACCCCAGGGTTTGATTTTGAAATGTATTATTTTAATTCGGATGGCCGTCCGGGTGAAATGTGCGGCAACGGGGGAAGAAGCCTTGCTGCTTTTGCTTTTTTGAAAAAAGTTGCGGGGCGAAAAATGCGCTTTCTGGCAGGGGACGGTCCCCATTCGGCAGAGATTCACGGAGCAGATAACACGCACCGTGTTTTTGATGTTTCGTTAAAAATGCAGGATGTTTCGGAAGCACAGGTTTTAACGGATGGCTACTTTTTGAATACGGGGGTTCCTCATGTTGTTGTGTTTGTGGAAAATGTGGAAGCGGTGGATGTTGTTGCCGAGGGCCGCCGGTTGCGTAATGATACGCGTTTTGCTCCGGCTGGAACAAATGTGAATTTTGTGGAAATCCGGGAAAACCGACTTTTTGTCAGGACCTATGAACGGGGGGTGGAAGACGAAACCCTGTCGTGCGGTACGGGTGTGACGGCCTCGGCCATGGCGGCTTTCCTGAAAACAGGAAAGTCTTTCTCTGAAATCCATGCCCACGGCGGCGATTTTATGGTGACTTTTCTCCATGATGAGAACGGGTTTCGCAGTGTTTGGCTGCGCGGGCCTGCGGAATGGGTTTTCGAAGGAGCATTTCCCGTAAACGAAAAGGACCTTGTTGAGGCGGGATAACCCGGTTTGGCGCGGTTGTGCTTGTTGGCCATTTGGGATACCTTGGGATTTATAGATTAAACGCCATGAATAAATTCATGGGTAAAAGTTGAGTCGTCCGCCAGGGCGGACTTTGGT
>CAYYRE010000002.1:0-57085 GCA_964473895.1 uncultured Lentimicrobiaceae bacterium
GGTGGGGACAGACACCTGGTACCGACAAAATATATTTTGTTTTATAAGGTTTTGCATTTTCATTTTTTAACTCTCAAAAATTGTTTCCAGTAAACTGATCACATTACCCAATAAGCTGGATTCGCCGGCCAGCTCGCTCATAGTAATCTCCATATCTTCACGAATGATAGCAAAAGAGTATTGTTGTAGCCCTTGATTGACCGAGGTTATCAGGTAATTGCCTGCTTCAGCAAGACGCCCCGTTAGAATAATCATTTCGGGATTTAAAATTTGTACCAGCATGGCAACACCTTTGCCGAGGTCAAAACCTACTTTTGAAATAATACTGATGGCAAATTGGTCACCGGCATGGGCTGCTTCGATAATGAGGCGGGGCGTGATATTTTCGGGTTTCCCTTTAGCCATTTCTTTGATCATGGTCATTTCGCCTGCCTCAATGCCTTCGAGTGCATATCGCCGTAAAGCGACACCTGAACTTACCGTTTCAAGGCACCCGCGCATCCCGCAACTGCATAAATATCCTTTTTCGTCAACCATCGGGATGTGGGCAAATTCACCGGAAAAACCGTGGGCTCCGTAATAAGGTTTGCTGTTGAGTATCATGCCCATACCTACACCCCATCCGATTTGAATAACCAAAACATGTTTTTTTCCGACCGCTTTTCCAAACCGGAACTCTGCAAGTGCTTTGGCTTGAGCATCATTCTCAATTACAACGGGTTTTTTGAACATACGGCCGAAAATATCGGCAATAGGTTCATCAAAATTAAACAGGGTGTGGTTGATCCCTTTTTCCCGTTCAATCAAACCCGGCATATCAATACCCACTCCTACAATGTGCTCCTCGTTTATTTTGGAGTCTTTAACCAGCTCCATAGCCGACCGGTAAATTGCCTCTACGGAGGACATGTCATTTTTAAGAAATATGGGAACTTCCCTTACGGGAATAACTTTTTTGTTGGCGCTGTCGAAAATGGTGAATTTCGAGGAATGTGTTCCGATATCAATAGACAAAACATAAAAGGCTTTGCGACGAAGTCCGTAAAGGGTTGGCCTCCTTCCGCCTTTGGACGAACCAGCTCCTAAGGACTTGACGATATTCCCTTCAATTAATTCGTCCAACAAGCCTTGTAAGGTGGGGGTGCTGACTTCCACATATTTTAGCATTTCTGCAATGCTCAATGCACCGTGCAGGTATAACGTTCTTACAATCCGTTTTTTCTGAAAATGCTTTTTCAGCTCTACCCGCGTTAATTCGCTCAAAAAATCCCTGTGTTCAAAAAGAGGCATAACATCATTTATCAACAGGACAAAGAAAGTAAAAAATTTATTAAAAGTCAAGAACTTTTTTAAATTTTTTAAAAAGTTCGTATCTTTGCAGAATTAGGCTAAAACATACAAAAATGAAAGAATTTTTAAAACTTGTTATTGTCCTTTTCTTTCTTGTTTCTTCTGCTTACCTATCGGGGCAAAATATGGTTTCTCCCAAACGTTACGATTGCCATTACCGGAAGGGAAATATCCGAATCGATGGTCAATTGGACGACCGGGCATGGCAAAATGTTTCATGGTCTGATAACTTTGTGGATATTGCTTCCGCAAAAACTGCTTCACGCAACCGGATGACCCGTATGAAAATGATATGGGACAGTACCCATCTTTATATTGCCGCCTGTCTTGTGGAAACCGACCTCACGGGCCGGTTGCGGCATCATGATGACACCATTTACCATGATAATGATTTTGAAGTTTTTATTGACCCCGATGGGGATGGAAAAAATTATTTTGAAATCGAAATCAATACTTTGGGAACAGTGATGGATTTGTTTCTACCCAAACCATACAACGCGGGTGGCAGAGCCGATATGCAATGGGATGTGAAAGGTTTACAGACTGCGGTGGCCCGGTATGGAACACTAAACCATCCGGGTGATACCGATAGCCGGTGGACGGTGGAAATAGCCATCCCGTGGAAAGCTTTAAAAGGGCAACGCCCGCCGGCTGAAGGAGATGTTTGGCGGATGAATTTCTCAAGGGTGGAATGGCTTATGGACACAAGCAACGGGAAATATGTCAAACGAAAAAATCTTGCTACAGGAGAACTTTTGCCTGAAGAGAACTGGGTATGGTCTCCGCAAGGGGTGGTCAATATGCACATTCCTTCGCGGTGGGGATATGTCCGTTTTGATCATAATCCTGCTCCTGTTACGATTCCGAAAATTTGGGTCTGGTCACAGGCGCACAGGTCGTGGAACGACAACCATTGGTTTAATGTGTTGAGAAAACTTTCGCAGGCGGGTATTACCGGGTTGTTGTTGTCGGCCGATACGGCCCAACTGCATAAAATAGTGCTGATGGCACAATGTTTCAATATGCAGGTACAGGCCTGGTATGTGACCATGAACAACAGAAAAGCGCCGGCCCAATGGTTATCGGTAAATGCCCTCGGACAATCGTTGGCCCGGCAAAAAGCGTATGTGGATTATTATAAGTTTATGTGTCCGGCTTTGCCTGCGGTACGCCAATTTCTTCAGGAAAAAATGAAGGAACTGGGTTCGGTAAGGGGACTGTCCGGCATTCATTTCGATTATATCCGTTATGTGGATGTAATATTGCCCAAAAAATTACAGCCCAAATATCATTTAAAACAAACGGACATTATGCCGCAGTTTGATTATGGATACCATCCCTATATGCGCAAAATATTCAAAGAAAAGTATGGTACGGATCCATTACATCTTCCTGACCCGTTGCACGACACCACTTGGCTTCATTTCCGGTTAAAAGTTTTGGATACCACGGTGATTCAGCTTCGCAACGAGATTCGGAACATGGGGCTGGCGGTCAGTGCTGCGGTTTTTCCTACACCGGACATGTCGCGCCGTATGGTACGGCAAGATTGGAGCCGGTGGCATTTGGATGAGTATTTCCCCATGGCATATCATAATTTTTACGGAAAAAAATATGCCTGGCTCAAAAGGGTTTCGGCAACAGACCGGCAGGCAGTGGGGGAACATGCCAAGATCTTTACCGGATTATTTCTTCCCGCATTGAAAAAAAGGCATCAACTTACCCGGGCCATGAAAGCCTCTCTGAAGGGTGGTGCCGATGGTATTGCCCTGTTTGATTTACGGGTGCTGGATGACCACTTGCTACGGCAGGTGGCGGCATTCCGGAGAAACCAGGGGTGGTAAAGCACTTTTTTGCAATTGCCGGGAAATACAGCGATAAAAGATGTAGGTTACCTGTGATGGTTTTTATTTGGCTGCCCTGTTGAAGCGGAATAGGCGAAAAAAGGATGATGATCCGGAAATTGCAGGACATCTTTTCCGTAGGATTTCCTCAAGTAGGAGGTCCATAAACCGTGGTTTTTCGCATACCGGCCCATGTTGTGAGACGATGTTCCGGATGTCCGGAACAAGTGGTTTTGTTTTGACAAGCACAAATATTCACACGTTTTAGTCGCCACAGTTTGCAAAAAAAAAGAGAGCCGACCCCATAGGGCCGGCTCCCGGAACAAATAAATCATCGAAGAGTTTACGTTATTTGGCCCACCAGAGTTTGGTTCCCTGGACATCGGGACCCTGTACGGCAATGGCTTTGTTCAGGTTGTCGCCGTTGTTGGCGTAGGCCTGAGTACCGTACCGCATGCGTTGCGGATAAACGCCGTTGTCATCACCCAAACCGAAGATATCCGGATCGCTGACACCACGGGCCAGGGCGGAGGGATATCCCGATTTGCGCACGTCGGACCAGCCTTCAAAACCATCCGGATAGTTGGCCAGCCACATTTGTTGTGCAATTTTCTTTAACTGCTGGTCGGTTGTTCCGGTGAGCTGTCCCGCAGGACTTGCAAGGAAAGTACTGATGTCGCCATCGCTGACACCCCAGAGTTTCATGGCGTACCGTATGCCGTTCTGGTAAAAACTTTGGGCATCGCCCGTAGCCAAACCGCGCACTACCGCTTCAGCCCTCAGGAAATACGATTCGGCGGTGGTCATAACCAGTTCGGGGAAAATATCTTTTCCTTGGTTTTTCTTCTGGATGATAACCTCGGCCGGTGTGGAGAAAAAGTCGTAATTCACAAACGGTTTAATTTTTGAATTGAACCGGGAAGGCTGTCCAATGTAATATTTGTTTGAAGGAATGGATATTTTGACACTGTCTCCCCAGTCGGTAAAGGTCATGTCGCCACCCGTAGCCGGTTTCCATACACTGTCTACGAGGTACTTGATTCTTTTGGGGAAATTGTCGTAACCTTCAGGGTTGCCCGACTGTTTGGGGCGATAGTAAACCACCGTTCCACCGGGAGCCGGTTTGGCGTATTGTGCCAAACGGGGATCGTTGTTTTTGGCCAACAGGTCGATGACCGCTTTTCCTACGGTCCATTTGGACCCATGTCCACCGAAATTGTACCAGATATCACCGTAACAGGCACTGGCCCACTGGGTAATTTCGTTGTCTTTGGGGATCAGGGCGTTGTCGTTTTCATCCACCGGGAGCGGTCCCTGCATGGCTTTGGTAATCACATTGTTGACCCAATCGGCTCCGGAAGCACCGTAAGCTCTCAGGGCAAGGCGTAGTTTTAGGGCATTGGCCATTTTTTTCCATTTTTGCAGGTCGCCGTGGAAAATAATGTCATTTTCACCCAAATCATTTACCCCGTCACCGGTTTTGGTGTTATCGGCAATGGTGTCAATGGCCTTGTCGAGCATGGCAATCAGCCCCTGATAGATGGTGTTTTGATCATCAAATTTGGGCAGGGGAATGTCCGGATTACCGGCTTCCGTAAAAGGCACCATCCCGAAAAGGTCTGTAAAACGTTGGTAGTACAGGGCTTTGATGATTTCGCCCACAGCATACATTTTACCGTTTTCGAAATCGCCTCCGGGACCACACAATTTCATAAAGTTATCAATTTGGCTGAAATAGCCTGACATCCAACCCCAGGTGGCATCGGTGTACGAAGAGGAATATTTGTATCCCAGTTCATCGCTCCACCAGCAATGGTCGAATCCGAAGGTAAAGTATCCGGCATAGCGGTCGGCGTGAATGAGGTTGGCCCTCCAGTAGGCGTACCGGCTCGGGGCAAACAATTCGAACTCCGGGTTGGTAATGAAGTAACGTGCACTTGCTTCATCAGGTGTAATGGCATTGGGGTCCTGATTGATTTCGGTAAAATCTTTGGTACAGGCTCCCAATACAAGCAAGAGGATAAATGGTATAATAAATTTTAATGTTTTCATCTTTCGTCTGTTTTATAATTAGAATTTTACATAAATATTAAATCCAAGGCTCCGTGTGGTAGGAGGGGTAAAGTATAGCATCCCCTGGGCGTAGTTGCTGGTACTGTAGCTTGAAATAGGATCGAAGTTGTCCATTTTCTTATAGAGGAAAGCCAGATTTCTCCCCACAAATCCAACGGAAACATCTTTAAAGAAATGATTCCCGAGGAAGGATTTGGGCAAATGATAAATAAGCGATACCTCACGCAGCATAACGAAAGACTGGCTGTAAACGTAGTTGGAGGCAATTCCTGAAACAGCACCCCAATATTGTTCACCGGTGATTTTTGTGGTATTTTTCTCCCATACCGGATTGTCAGGTGTTCCACTGTTGTAAACTGCATCCAGTGTAACGCCATCGCGGTATTTCAAAGTCCGGTCGGAAACGCCGTGGGCATCCAGCGAAGCATCGGTACCCGAATACAAGTCGCCGCCCATGCGGAAGTCAAGCAATACATTTAAAGTAAGGTTCTTATAGCTTAAAACGTTGGTCATGCCTCCTGTCCAGTCGGGTTGGTAATTGCCGAGATAAACTTTTTTGCTGGTAGCGAGCGGACGACCCTGTGCATCAACAACCAGACGGCCATCGGGTGTGCGTTGCCAGTCGGTTCCGTACAAATCACCGTATCCGCCGCCAACGGTGGCCTGGACAATGATGTTCCCCGAATTGTTGACACTGAAAACATAATTGTCAACACCTTTGATAAGCGAAACCAGTTTGTTTTTGTTGTGGGCAAAGTTTGTCGAAACTTCCCAGCGGAAATTTTTGGTGGTAACAGGAAAACCGCCGAGGGTAAACTCAATCCCTTTGTTGGTCATTTCACCCACATTACTCCGGAAATAACTGTAGCCGGTAGAGGAGGAAACCGGAACGTCCATAATCAGGTCTTTAGATTTAATATTGTAAATGGAAAAGTCTCCGTAAAGTTTTCCTTTGAACATTTTAAAATCCAGTCCGAATTCGGTGGAAATGGTTTGTTCAGGTTTCAGGTCCGGATTCATCTTAACGCTGGGTCTTGTCAGTGTGGTCAGTCCGAGATATCCGTTTTGACTAAGATCATAGGTGATCCCCAGCTGATAAGGGCCTGTGTCGCCCCCTACCTGTGCCCAACTGCCTCTGACTTTCAGCATGTCAAGCATTTTTGCATCGGGGTCGATAAACTTATTAAGCAATACCGATAAGCTGGCCGAAGGATAAAAATAAGACCAGTTATTTTCGGGCAGGGTGGATGACCAATCGTTTCTGCCGGTCAAGTCAAGATAAATAAAATGGGCATAAGAAAGAGAAACCGAACCATACAGCGAGTTGACTTTTTTAATTTCTTCCGGTTGGTAATGTGGTTTCAGTGTTTTGGCACCATCCACAATGGGTTTGGTGGGGATTTTAAAGTCGTATCCATAGATGCCCATGTATTCGTAGGTGTCTTTCCGGGCATTTCCGCCGAAGTTGGCCGAAATGTGGAAATCTTTGGTGATGTCTTTGTCCAAGATGAACAGAAAATCAGCATTGGTTTCGGAGGTGTTGTATTTCCGGTAATTGAACTGGCCTGTGCTGAAATACCAGTGTCCATATTGGTTGACCGTATTGATTTTTTGCAGCAGGAAGTCTGTTCCGATACGGACAAAAGCCGAAAGCCAGGGAGTAAACTGATAGCTCACTTTTCCAAATCCGATAAAACGGTTCCTTGTGTCTTGGTTCACATCGTGATATTGAATCCAATAAGGGTTGCCGCCGCTGGTGGTATAAGTACGTACCGAATAATCGGGATTTTGATAGTCTTTCAGGTCGTTGATGTCAATGTTTCTCGGAATGTTGTAAACATAGGCCATCAAGCCTTCGGTTCCCATTTCGGGCCGGTGGTCGGCTGTTTGAATAAGGTAGGTGGCTTTGGCATCAACGGATAATTTATCCGTTAAATGGGAGTTGACACGCAAATCGAAATGGTTTTTTTTCAAGAGTTCGTTGGGGACAATGCCCGTGGAGTGATTGTTGGTATAAGAAAACCGGAAATTGTACTTGTCACTTCCTCCCGTAAATGCCAACGTATTGACCAGTTCGGCGCCTGTTTGGAAAAAGTTCTTTACATTATTGGGTTGAGCTACATAAGGCCGTTTTTCCCCGGTCCAGTAAAGCTGGTCGGTACCATCCATTTTTGCTCCCCATGAGCCGGAGTGGTTTTTCAATTCGTTGACATCGTGATAAATGTTGCCATCTGAACCTTGTCCGTATTCATTTTGGTAATGGGGTAACAGGAGGGGATTCGAGAACATGGTGGAGCTGGTAAACGAAACACCAAGGCCTTTTTGTGCTTTTCCTTTTTTGGTGGTTATGAGTACCACCCCGTTGGAAGCACGTGATCCGTACAAAGCAGCAGCATTCGGCCCTTTCAGGATGGTAATGGAAGCAATGTCATCCGGATTGATATCCGAAATACCCGTTCCGTAGTCGGCACGGCGGTAATTGGCTTTTCCTGCTCCGTTGGCTGTTCCAAATCCTGAATTGCTGATGGGGATACCATCCACCACGTACAAAGGTTGGTTATTTCCGGTGAGGGTATTGTTCCCGCGGATGATTACACGGGTACCTCCCCCCGGTCCGGTAGGCGATTCAGTAATGACAGCACCCGCTACACGGCCTGAAAGGGTGTTAATTACATTATTGGTTTTAACCGTGGCAATGTCTTTTCCTCCCAACTGGGTTACAGCATAACCCAAGGCTTTCTTTTCTCTTGAAATACCGAGTGCGGTTACCACCACCTGGTTTAACGCCAAGGCCGTGGGTTTTAACGAAACATTGATGGTGCTTCTTCCGTTAATGGGAACTTCCTGGGTTTTCATGCCGACAAACGAAAATACCAATGTGGTGGCTTTGCTGCTCACCTGCAATTGATACTTTCCGTTGGCATCGGTTACTGTTCCGTTGGTGGTGCCTTTGACAAGGACGGTAACACCGGGTATCGGAGACCCGTCATCTGCACTGGTTACCGTACCTTTAACGGTTTTTGTTTGAGCAACGGCAAAATGTAGCCCTGCAAACAACAAAAACACGAGTAACAATGTAATTTTTCTCATAATAACGATTTTTTGGTGATTAAAATAATTGGGTTTGTTTCAAAATTTCCATGATAAATGTATTGGTGTGTCTAATGGTTTTTGTGAATGATTTTATTTGTCATTTTCTAAAAGCTGATTTTCTTTTCCGGATAGAAAGAAATTCCATGAGGGTATGAGCTTTCCATGCGATGCGTAAAGGATTTTGCCGGAAAAGATGGTGGCTTTCTCCTGGAATATTTTTCAACTTTATAGTTTGCATAACAATATTATTGATATAAGCAGTACAAAGTAAGTTAAATTTTTATTAAAAGTCAAGAACTTTTTAAAAATTTTTTAAAAGTTTTTTTAAAATGTTCTTGTTGAGCTGATGAAGTACATTGTAATAAATTTCTATGGTCTGCTTTTTCACTGTTTTTCGATGTGCTAAAATTCATTTACCTTTGTTAGGTGAAGGTGAAATGTTTCTTCCGTTTTTTTCTTCCTCTTTGCATTAGAAAAGTTATGTAAAAATGGGCATAAACATATTTTTCGGCAGAATCCGGTTGGTTGGCTTCTTGTTCATTATGCTGTGGCTGGCATCGTGTCAAAAAAAAACGGAGCCCGTCGTTTATCGTCCTCTTGTCACTGCCTGGAAATTCAAGAAGGTTTCCGGTACTTTGTGGCACCGTGCCCGTGTTCCGGGTACGGTACATACCGATTTGCTTTCCGACAGCCTGATTCCGGATCCTTTTTACGGTACCAACGAAAGCCGGTTGCAATGGATCGGAAAAACAGATTGGGTTTATGAAACCCGTTTTGATGTTCCTTCGGATGTTTTCCGTAAAAAGCATGTTTTTCTGGTATTTAAAGGTTTGGATACTTATGCAACGGTCAGGTTAAACGGTCATTTGCTTTTGCAGGCTGACAATATGTTCAGGAGCTGGAAGGTGAATGTCAAAAAATGGCTTTACGAAAAAGATAACCGGCTGACGGTACTTTTCAGGTCGCCTATGGAAGTCAACGGGGAAAAGGTAAAACGTTTGCCCTATGTACTCCCCGCCGATAACGACCGCTCGGATGTTAAAGTGAGTGTTTTTACCCGTAAGGCGCCTTATCAGTTTGGCTGGGACTGGGGTCCGCGGTTTGTTACCTGTGGTATTTGGCGTCCTGTTTTCTGGGAAGCATGGAACGACATGGTACTCAACGATTTTCAGATTTACCAGCAAAAGGTAACCGATCGTGTCGCGCTGCTGAAAGCTGTGGCTTCGTTGCATGCCGATGGGCGGGGCAGGGCCGCACTCAGGCTTTATGTGAATGATTCGTTGCTTGCAGCGAAAGATGTTTTTCTTCGGAAAGGAAGCAACCGGAAAACATTTACTTTTCGTATTCCGCATCCCAAGTTGTGGTGGACCAATGGCATGGGTACACCTTATTTATATCGTTTTACATTGCAGCTGTTACAAAACGGAAAGCCGGTCGATCGTAAATCATTACAGTTTGGAATAAGAACCATTGAAATTGTACAACATCCCGACACGGCCGGACGCAGTTTTTATATCCGTCTGAACGGCGTGCCCGTTTTTATGAAAGGAGCCAATTACATCCCCCAGGATAATTTTCTTCCCCGCGTGTCGGAAGCAAAATACCGAAAGCTGATGGCTGATGCCGTGCGCATGCACATGAATATGTTGCGTGTGTGGGGCGGTGGTATTTATGAAAATGATGCCTTTTACGACCTTTGCGACAAAAACGGCATTTTGGTGTGGCAGGATTTTATGTTTTCCGACAGTTTTTATCCCGGAGACAGTGCCTTTTTAAATAATGTAAAACAAGAAGCGGTTGAAAATGTAAAACGGTTGCGAAATCATCCTTGTCTGGCTTTGTGGTGCGGAAACAATGAAATTCAGGTGGCCTGGGAACGTTGGGGATACCAGAAAAAATATCATTACAGTTATGCCGATTCTGTGAAAATTTACCATGATTATCTGAAGCTTTTTCACCGGCTTTTGCCTGAAGTGGTGCGGCAATACGACAGCGGGCGGTTTTATTGGCCCTCTTCGCCCAATTCGGCACCTCGCGGTTGGAAGCAGGAAGCCCGTACCGGCGATATGCATTACTGGGGCGTGTGGTGGGGACGACAGCCGTTTTCGGCCTACGAAAACAATGTGGGGCGGTTTATGAGCGAATACGGTTTCCAGTCGTTGCCGGCGTATGCCACCATTGCAAAGTTTGCTCCCGACAGCGAACGGTACCTTGTTTCGCCCGTTTTGCAGGCACACAATAAACATCCTTTTGGCTACCGGTTGATTCGCGAGTATATGCAAAGAGATTTCAAGGTGCCCCGGGATTTCAGGAAATACATTATAACCAGTCAGCTTTTGCAAGCCGAAGGGATGCAAACCGCCATTGAAGCCTATCGCAGGGCCATGCCCCGGTGTATGGGCTCTCTGTTTTGGCAATTGGATGATTGCTGGCCCGTGGCCTCCTGGTCGGCACGTGATTATTACGGCCGTTGGAAAGCGTTTGCCTATGCGCTGAAAAAACTGTATGCTCCCGTTTTGGTGTCTCCTGTTTATCAAAAAGGTATGCTGAAAATTTTCCTTGTTTCCGATGGAATGAAACAAAAGAGGGGGCAGCTTAAGCTTTCGCTGATGGATTTTTATGGCCATTCGAAATGGGAAAAAACGGAAACGGTAAACCTGCCGGCTCATAACAGCCGGATGGTTTTTTCGGCCCCTTTCGGGGAAAAGCTGATGCGTTGGGGAAAAAACAACGTGTTTTTACATGTTTCCCTGTTTGCGGACGACAGTTTGCTGTCTGAAAATATTCTTTGTTTTGTTCCTCCCAAAGATTTAAAAGTGCCCCGGCCAACCATCCGTTGCCAAACCGAAACAGAAAACGGTCAATTTGAGATGGTGTTGTCATCCCCCGTATTTGTAAAATATGTGGTGATTGATTATCCGGCAGATACCGGCGTGTTTTCCGACAATTATTTTCCCCTCCTGCCGGGACAACCTAAAGTGGTCCGTGTGAAATTAGAAAATGCAGAAAAGATTTACCAAAAAGGAGAGATAAAAATAGAAGGGTTTTATTGATGGGGGAGGGAAAGATGGCAAAAAACAACACAACAGATTACCGTTTGTGAAGTTCGAAAATCCTTTTCTGATATTGAATAAATTTTCCCGACTTTTGCAGCAATGCAACAAAGGGTCATGCAGCGCAACGGGATGATGAATAATGAAAAACTGTTTTCCTTTCTGGCAAAAAACGTGATTTTTTTGCCCTTTTTAGTGTTGTTGCTGTTGTTTATGGTGATTGAACCCGGAAAAATTGCCGGGTATCCCCGTTTTGTAGATTGGCATACGGTGCTGAACCTGACCGGTATGCTGTTGATTGTTACTGCCGTAAAAGAGAGCCGTTATATCGGTCGGATATCAAGACGTCTGTTGATAAAAACCAAAACAGAACGCGGACTGGCTTTTGCATTGGTGACGCTTTCGGCGGTCCTTTCCATGTTTCTGACCAATGATATCGCTTTGTTTATTACCATTCCGTTAACCCTTGGTTTCCGTCATTTGATAAAAAACGATGTAAAAAAGCTGATCATTTTCCAGGCTTTGGCGGTAAACGTAGGGTCGGCTCTTACGCCGGTGGGTAATCCGCAAAACCTGTTTTTATGGCATCAGTGGGGACTCTCTTTTTTGGGATTTACCGGTAAAATGTTTCCCCTGTTTGCTTTTATGGCTTTGGTTTTGTTCATTTTTGTGGCCGGTTCGTTTTCCCATAAAGCCCTTGTTTTTCAGGAAAAACCGGCTGATAAAGCCATCCGCCCGCGGCTGTTTTTCCTGTCGTTGTTACTGCTCACCGGTTTTATTTTTTCCATGGAAATGGATGTGGCGCCGTATGTTTTGGTAGCGGTCGCCTTGATATATCTTGTTTTTTATCCCAAAATATTTCTGAAAACCGATGGGATGCTGTTGCTGCTGTTTGTGGTCATGTTCATCGATTTTCATTTGCTCAGTCAGGTTCCGTTCATGACTTCGTTAACTTCTTTATTTCATTTGTCCGCTGCGGCGGGAAGTTTCACCGGTTCGGTTTTCTTTTCGCAATGGATGAGCAATGTCCCGGCAGCTATTTTTGTTTCCAAATTCAGTCATCACTGGTTGGCGGTTGCCTATGGGGTGAACGTCGGGGGCAATGGGTTGGTTATGGCATCGCTGGCCAATATCATTGCTTTGCGTTTTGCACGCGATCGCAGGATTTGGATTGATTTTCACAAATATTCAGTTCCCTATCTCGTGGTAACGGCGGGTCTTATCCTGTTGTTTATTCGCTGGTGAATTCAGGTAAAAAGAAAGCGGATTTCTTTTGTGAAGAAATTCGCTTTCAAAAGTTATTTTTGGGGGATTTAACTCCCGAAATCGTCGAACATAATCATTTCTTCGGGTACGCCGAGGTCATCCAGCATTTTCAGTACGGCACTGATCATCATGGGGGGGCCGCAGAGGTAATATTCTATTTCTTCCGGTTCGGGATGGTTTTTCAGGTAGTTATCGTAAATAACCTGATGGATAAATCCTGTTTTTCCTTTCCAATTGTCTTCGGGCAGCGGTTCGGAGAGTGCCACCTCGAAACGGAAGTTGGGATTTTCTTTTTCGATGGCCCGGAACTGGTCCACATAAAAAAGTTCTTTCAGCGAACGTCCGCCATACCAAAAGGTGGTTTTGCGTTTGGTGTGCTCGGTTTTAAAAAGGTGAAAGATGTGCGAGCGCATGGGGGCCATGCCGGCACCTCCGCCGATAAACATCATTTCGCGGTCGGTATCTTTGATAAAAAATTCTCCGTAAGGGCCTGAAATGGTCACTTTATCACCCGGTTTCCGTGAAAAGATGTAGGAAGAACATATCCCGGGATTGACTTTCATAAAAGCATTTTTCTTTCTGTCCCATGGCGGTGTGGCAATGCGGACGTTCAGCATAATGATGTTGCCTTCGGCCGGATGGTTGGCCATGGAGTAGGCCCTGAATATGGGTTCTGGGTTTTTCATTTTCAGGTCCCACATGTGGAATTTGTCCCAGTCGCTGCGGTATTCCTCTTCAATATCCATGTCTTTGAAATCCACTTCGATTTTGGGGACATCAATTTGGATGTAACCGCCCGAGCGGAAGTTCATATGTTCGCCTTCGGGAAGTTTTACCACGAACTCTTTGATAAAGGTGGCCACATTATGGTTCGAAACCACTTCGCACTCCCATTTTTTGATGCCGAAGATTTCGGGTGGGACCACGATCTCCATATCCTCCCTGACTTTCACCTGACATCCCAGCCGCCAATTTTGCAGTTGTTCTTTTCGTGTAAAGAATCCTTTTTCGGTAGGCAGGATGGATCCGGCGCCTGATTTCACCTGCACTTTGCACATGCCGCAGGTGCCACCGCCACCGCAGGCCGAGGGTAAAAAGATTTTTTCGTTGGCCAGCGTAGCCAGCAGCGAGGAACCCGGATCGGTTTCTACCTCTTTTTCATCGTTAATTTTAATTTTTACTTTACCCTGGGGCATGAGTTTGGCCCGGGCATATATAAGGATGCCTACCAACAAAAGGGTGATAACCAAAAAGATGGCTATACTCAATAGTACAATGGTGCTGGTTCCGATAGCTAATATCATCATTTCGTTAATTGTTGTTTTATAATTTGATACCGAGGAAGCTCATAAAAGCGATACCCATCAGTCCTGTTAAAATAAAGGTGATGCCGATACCCCGCAGTGCCGGCGGAACGTTGGAATAGCGGATTTTTTCGCGGATGGCGGCAATGGCTACAATGGCCAGAAACCAGCCAACACCTGAACCCAGGCCGAAAGCGGTAGCTTGTCCGAGACTTTGGTAGTCGCGTTCCTGCATAAAAAGCGACCCTCCCAAAATAGCACAGTTTACAGCAATCAACGGAAGGAAAATACCGAGTGAATTGTAAAGCGATGGGGAGAATTTTTCCACTACCATTTCCACCAGCTGTACCATGGCGGCAATAATGGCAATAAAGATGATAAAGCTCAGGAAGCTTAAATCGACTTTGGCAAATGCCGGATCGAGCCATGCAAGGGCGCCAGGTTTCAGGATGAATTCATTGAGCAGGTAGTTTACCGGAACGGTAATGCCCAAAACAAAGATAACGGCGGCTCCCAATCCCACCGAAGTGTTCACCGTTTTCGACACGGCAAGGTACGAACACATACCGAGGAAATAGGCAAACACCATGTTGTCGACAAAGATCGACTTGATAAATATGTTAATAATTTCGTGCATAGTCTTTTTCTTTATCGGTTGGTTTTATTTTTTTTCGATTAACGAGCGGTTATAATAACGTTGTACCCAGATAATGACGCCTACCGTAATCAGGGCCATGGGGGGCAGGATCATCATGCCGTTGTTTACATAGCCTGCCTGATAGAAACTTTGGGGAACCACCTGGATATCAAACAGTGTACCCGATCCGAAAAGTTCCCTGAAGAAAGCCACGGTAATCAGGATGAGCCCGTAACCCAAACCGTTCCCGATACCATCCAGAAAGGCGGGCCAGGGTTTGTTGGCCATGGCAAAAGCTTCGAGGCGTCCCATAATGATACAGTTGGTAATGATGAGCCCCACAAAAACCGAAAGTTGTTTACTCACATCAAAAAGAAAAGCTTTCAGCAGTTGGTCCACCAGAATGACAAGTGTGGCGACAATCACCAATTGGACAATGATGCGGATGCGCGGCGGAATACCGTTGCGCAAAAACGAAACCACAAGGTTCGAAAATCCGGTTACGGCCATGACGGCGAGCGTCATAACAATGGCCGGTTTTAGTTTGGCCGTGACGGCAAGTGCCGAGCAAATCCCCAAAACCTGAACGGTAATGGGGTTATTCAGGTTCAGCGGGCCTGTCAGTAATTTTAAATTTTTGGGAGAAAACATGGGCTCCCGTTCTTTCGTATCCGTACGCATGGTATCTGTTCTATTTGATTAATGTCTGTGTTTTTTGATATAAGGCAAATAGGCTTTCAGGGTTTCACGAATCATGGCGTCCACCCCTTTACTGGTCAGTGTGCCGCCCGAAATGGCATCCACGCCGTGGATTCTTTGGGCAGGCGGTAGTTTTTTCACGCCACCTTTGACCACTTCGATGGAGGTAAAACGGCCGTTGTTATCGAAAATGGTTTTACCGATAAACTCATTTTGAAATTTCGGTTTGGCAATTTCGGCTCCCAGGCCGGGGGTTTCGCTTTTATGATCAAAAAAGGAACCCACCACCGTTTTAAAATCGGAGGCAATGGCAAGGTTTCCCCAGATGGGGCCCCATAGTCCGGTGCCCAGCATGGGAATGATGTAAATTTTTTGCCCGTTTTTTTCGGCAATATACAAAGGGAGCTGATAGGGTTTGTTATGCTCGCGGTTGTAATTTTGTTTTTTCAGGTCGATTTGAAAAGCGGGGGCATCCTCTTTAGGCGATTGGTTATAGGAATTGATCACATTGCCTTTCGGATCAATCACCAGTTCTTCGGTGATGTATTGATTGAAAAGGGGAATGGCATTTTCGGCCGTAACATTTTCAATGCGTGCCGAGGATAAAATCCCGCGCATTTTATCGATGGCCCTGTTTCGTTCCTGAAACGGCTTCAGCAGCATGGCTGCCAGCGAAAGCAGGGCGGCAGCCACAATGACCAAAACGGCTGCATAAGTGAAGATATATCGGTTTGAATACATAATTACCTGTTTTTCTATTCTGTGAGAACTACTTGAGCCCGTTTCAACCGTTTTTTAATGTTCGACTGAACCACAATATGGTCGATCAGCGGGGCAAAAACATTCATAAGCAATATGGCCAGCATCATGCCTTCGGGGTAAGCCGGATTAAATACCCGGATGAGAATGGCCAGCATGCCGATCAAAAAACCGTAATAATACTTTCCGGTGTTGGTTTGTGCCGAGGTTACCGGATCGGTCGCCATAAATACGGCACCGAAAGCAAAGCCTCCCATAATCAGGTGCTCCCAGGGTGGTATTTCCATGTAGGCATTGGCGCCCCACAGGTTGAACAAAAGGCCCATGATATAGCCGCCGGCAAAAACCGACAACATAACGCGCCAACTGGCCACGCCGGTAATCAGCAGGAACAAGCCGCCGATAAGAATAAGGAAAGTGGATGTTTCGCCGATGGATCCCGGGATGAACCCGAAAAACATATCATGCGCCGAGGGGAAATGTTGAAAATTGCCAACCAAAGCATGCCCTAGGGGGGTTGCCCCGGAGAAACTGTCCAATTTGTCGGCAATCCAAACTTTTTCGCCCGACATATTTCCGGGGTAGGCAAAGAAAAGAAAAGCCCGTGCCGTGAGTGCCGGATTGAAAACATTCATGCCGGTACCGCCGAAAACCTCTTTCCCGAAAATAACGGCAAAAGCTACGGCGATGGCCAGTTCCCACAAAGGAATGTCCGGCGGGACAATTAACGGAATCAAAATACCAGTTACGAGATAACCTTCGTTGATTTCGTGGTGCCGGATCTGGGCAAACAGAAATTCAATGCCCAGTCCCACGGCATACGAAACAACAATGATGGGGAGCACTTTGCCCAACCCGTATAAAAAGTTGGTCCATACATCCATTTGTTTACCGTACGACAGGTAATGTTCGTACCCCACATTCCACATCCCGAAAAGGAGTGCCGGAACAACTCCTAAAATAACAAAGATCATGGTGCGTTTCATGTCGATGGCATCGCGAATGTGGGCACCGCTTTCGGTTACTTTGTTGGGGACGAAGAGAAAGGTTTCAAATCCCTCGAAAGTGGATTGTAACTTTTCAAATTTCCCTCCCGGTTGAAAATGCGGCTTTTGCTTATCTAAAAATTTTCTGAGCGCTTTCATGCAAATATTTTCATTTTCTGAATTATTAACTCATTTCCTTGCGTATCAGTTCCAGTCCGTTACGTACAATTTTCTGGATTTCCGTTTTGGAAGTATCAATCACTTCGCACAGGGCAAAATCCTCCGCATCGATTTCGTAAATACCCAGGTTTTCCATCAGGTCGATGTCTTCGATCAAAATGGCTTTAATCAGTTGCAGCGGATAAATATCGAACGGAAAAACTTTTTCGAACATTCCGGTCATCACGTAAGCCCGTTCGCCGCCGTGGAGGTTGGTATCGAGTCTGTATTTTTTGTTGGGAAACAAAAAAGCGGGGAAAGTACGTGAGATGCTGAATTTGTTAAAGCCCGGCAAAGCCCAGCCGAAAAATTCGTAATAGTGTCCTTCGGGGATGACCGTTACCTGCGAATGATAAAAACCTATGAATCCGTTTTTATCGATTTTATCTCCGGTAAGGACATTGCCGCTGATGTAACGCAACTCTCCGGGTTCCACATTTCCTTTTACCATGTTGGTAATTGATGCCCCCAGCCGGGTTTTATAGTAGTGTCTTTTTTTCACCTCCGAACCGGTGAGGGCTATGAGCCGTGAAGTGTCATGTTTTCCGGTAAGAAAAAGTTTTCCAATGGCGATGATGTCCTGTGGGTAAATATACCAAATGACTTCTCCTTTGTTGATGGGGGAAAGCCTGCTGACGTGAACACTGACATTTCCGGAAGGATGCGGGCCTCTAAAACGGTTGATTTCTACGTTTTTGGCGTTTAAAAACACTTTTGATCGGGTGTTTTCGGCATGGACGTTCAGGAAAACTTTTCCGGGTGTCAGGCGGGCCAGTACATCCAAACCGGCCTGGAATTCATTGCCTTTTCCGTGGACCATAAGGTCATAGTCGGGCGCCAAGGGGGCCGAGTCGAAAGCCGGAACAAAAATGGCTTTGGGTTCGTCTTCCGGATGGGCCACCACCGAATAGGGCCGTTGCCGGATGAAAGCCCATAAACCACTTTTCAGCAATTTGGCAATGATTTCTTCTCTTCCGGTCGTGGCCGGATCCGAAATCCCAAAATCAAGCGAAGTGTTTTTTCCATCCGGTTCAATAATTACCTCGAGGAGTTTTCTTTTGGCACCTCTCCGAATGGATGAAACCTTTCCGCTTACCGGAGCGGTAAATAAAATATCTTCGCGATATTTGTCAAAAAACAGAGGGCTGCCGGCTTTCACCTCATCGCCCTCTTTTACCAGCATCTTTGGAAAACAGCCGATAAAATCGGTAGGTTTTATGGCAAACAGGTCCGGTTGAAGGTCTGCAACAATCTTCTCAGCTTCACCTAACAAATTGATGTCGAGACCTTTTTTAATGGTAAAATCTGTTGACATATATAAATGGATTCATGTTATTTTCGGGGCGCAAGTTAAATAATTAACAAGAAATTTGTAGGGATAAAAATAAAAAAATTTGTTACATCGCTGAATTTTTCTCTTGTACTTTTTTTAACTTGCTCATTGGTTGCGGTTTTGTTATTAGAAATGATCAAATGTGGGGCAATGTTCCGGGGGGTTTTACCTTTTCCGGAAAGAATTTTCAAAATATCTTCCCCGACTTGTTTTTTTAGGATAGAGGAGCGGTTGCAACAGCTGATTTGTTTGCCTGAGGTTTAACCCCAATGAAAAAATTTCATGTACTTTTGTCTGAATTTCTATCTTTTATAATTATTGTATGTTTCGTAGTGTTTCTTTTTGGTTATGGTTTTTTATGCTTGCTCCGTTTTTTCTCAATGCACAGAATGTACTGGAGGACAGGGTTTTTGATGACAACATTGTAAATGTGCTGTTGTATGCCGGCGGTGATCAGCTCAAAGACCCTGTGGTGGAGCTGCATTCGACGGAAAAACTGACCCTTTCGTTTGATGATTTGAGCAACCGGCAGGAAAACTACAAATACACGTTGATTCACTGTACTTCCGACTGGCGGCCATCCGATTTGGATCCTTCGGATTATCTTTCCGGTTATTTCGAAGGGGATATTAATACGTACAAATTTTCTTTTAATACGCTCACTCCATACATTCATTACCGGCTTGTTTTTCCACAGGCGGAAATGCGGCCCATTCTTTCCGGAAATTATGTGATTAAAGTGTATCTTGATGATGGCGGGGATACCTCTGTTATTTTTACACGCCGATTTTTTGTGGTGGAGCCGTTGGTAAGTATTGCGGCCAAAGTGCCCTATTACCCAAAGGATCTGGCGAATTTTAAAATAAAACAACAAATAGACCTGGTTTGCCATACTCCCGATGTTTTTAGCGCGGAGCCGGAGCAGCGTTTTTCGGTAACCATCCGGCAAAACGACCGTTGGGATAACGCTTATTACAACTTGCATCCCACCTCGGTAACCCCTGACCAGTTGCGTTTTGATTATGCCGATGGCATTGTTTTTAATTCGGGCAACGAACCCCGGTATTTCGATATGAAAGATTTTTGGTACCAGTCGGAGTATATCCGGCAAATCATTCAGCAGCAGAACGGTTACCGGGTGATTTTGCACACAGGTTACCCGCGTACCGGAAACCGATACGAAACGTATAAAGACCATCATGGGAAAATGTTCATTGCGGCCCGCAGCGATCAAAACCCGCACACCGAAGGGGATTATGCCGAGGTCTATTTTTCGCTAAAAATGCCCGAAATGAAAAACGGGGCGGTGTATATTCTGGGACAGCTTACCGATTACCGGTTGACTCCTGAAAACAAAATGTCGTACAACAAGACCCAACAGGCATACGAAGGGCGGTTGTTTTTGAAACAGGGATATTACGAATACTGGTATGCTTTTTTGCCTGCCGGCAGTCAGACAGCCGATGTCACTCCCATTGAAGGAAGCTATTGGGAAACGCGCAATGTTTATACTATTTATGTATATTATCACAATGTCAACTTAGCATACGACCGGCTTGTGGGGATACAAAAAATCGATGCGCATGCCCCGTGATGTCCTGGTATTTTCTCTCCTTGTGTATCACAAATTACGGGGGAAGGTGTTGAATGGCATCAAAAAAATCCGTATCTATGCAGCGAAAGTTTAAGAACATATGGAACAAACACTACAGGCATTTGATCATATTCGATTGAATTTCAGTCCGCAGGGACTTCAGGTGCTGAATATCACGTTGGCTTTTGTGATGTTTGGCGTGGCATTGGAAATCAAGCCCGAACATTTTAAAAAGTTATTGTACAATCCGAAGTCGGCGCTGGTAGGAGTTGCTTCCCAGTTTCTTGTGCTGCCGTTTCTTACCTTTTTGCTTACGCTGTTGCTAAAAAGTTATATCACGCCTACCATTGCCTTGGGGATGATTTTGGTGGCGGCTTGTCCGGGAGGGAACGTTTCCAATTTTATTTCCTCGCTGGCCAAAGGCAATGTGGCCCTTTCGGTGAGCTTGACGGCCATTGCCACCATGGCGGCGGTTTTTATGACCCCGTTGAATTTTTCGTTGTGGGGAAATTTATACACCCGGTTTTTGGCACATCATGCCCAGGCTACCCAGTTGGTACGTCCGTTACATATTGATACGTTACAGATGTTTCAGACCGTTTTTCTCATCCTTGGAATCCCGTTGATCCTCGGTATTTTTGTGAATACACGGTGGCCGCGTCAGACTTTGAAAATGATTAAACCCATCAAACGGCTTTCCATTGTGTTGTTTGCAGTGATTGTGGTGATTGCCTTTGCCAAGAATTTCAGTCACTTTTTGGTGGTGATCAAATACATTTTTCTTATCGTATTGGTACATAATGCCATGGCGCTTTTTTCGGGCTATTATATGGCCAAAATTTTTAAAAGACCGGTGGTGGACCGCCGGACCATTTCCATTGAAACGGGGATACAAAATTCGGGTTTGGCATTGGTATTAATTTTCAATCCTAAAATTTTCCCACCCGATCTGGAGTTGGGTGGTATGGCCATTATTGCGGCCTGGTGGGGTATCTGGCACATTGTGGCGGGCCTCTCCATTGCCGGTTTATGGAACCGGCCAAACCTGCGTGTGGCTTTTCTTAAGATGTTACGAATAAGGTAATCATGGGTGTTGAAAATATTGAAAAATATTCCCGGGGGTTTGCTGTCTTAAAGGCATATCTTAAAGTATGGCACGATAAAATCTTTTATCGAAAGGTGGAATATGTCCATCGGGAGAAGGTTCCGCTGGAACGTCCGTTGATTTTTACGCCCAACCATCAAAATGCTTTGATGGATGCGCTGGCTATTGAGTTTTCGTTTGACAACCAGTTTGTTTTTGTGGCGCGGTCGGATATTTTTAAGAATAAATGGATTGCCCGTATTCTTTATTTTTTAAAAATCCTTCCGGTTTACCGGATTCGCGATGGATACGATTCGTTGAAAAAAAATGAGTTGGTGTTTAAAAAAACATTGGATATCATCCGTAACAAAAATGGGTTTGTGATTTTTCCGGAAGGAAACCATGCGGGCATCCGGCGCTTGCGCGGACTGAAAAAAGGGTTTGCCCGGATTGCTTTTCAGGCGGAAGAAGCGGAAAAATTTTTGCTGGATATGCGGGTAGTGCCGGTGGGTATCAACTATTCCGATTACGAACATTTCCGGTCGGATTTGCTGGTGGTTTTCGGTGAGGCATTTCCTGTTTCCGATTTTTTTGAGGATTTTAAGGTCCAACCGGCTGTGGCTTACAACCGGATCAAAGAAAAACTGTCGGCCGCCATAAAGCCCCTCATTATTCATATCGACAGCCAGTACTATGATGCCTGTTTTTTTCTATCTAAAGCCTATCGTACAGTAGCTTGCCGCGAGATGCAAATGAACCCGGAAAAACTGTATGATCAATTTCGTGCCCAAAAAACCATCATCGGTTGCCTTGAGAAGTATGAGGCGGATGATCCGGCAAAGATGAAAGCCTTATCGGAAAAGGTATCCCGGTATGTTTCGGCATTGAAAAACATGCGGCTTGAGGATGTGCATCCGGTGGCGGTAGCCGGAACGGTTTGGCGGTCATTGCTGCTTGTTTTGGGCTTGCCGTTTTTTGTATACGGATACCTGAACAATATTTTTCCATGGAATATCAGCGAAATGACCGGACGCCGGAGGTCCGATCCGCAGTTTCGCAGTTCGTTTAAGTTTGTTTTGAGTTTTTTGAGCTTTCCGGTGTTTTATTTTTTGCAAACCTGGTTTTTTTATGTATGGGTTTCCGGTACTTGGTGGTCAGCGGTTTACTTTGTTTCGTTGCCCGTTTCGGCGGCGGTGGCCTGGTGGTATGCCGGACTGTTTGCTCAAACCAGGTACCAATGGCGTTACCTGGTCAGAAAATATAAAAAAGATGCTTTGCTTGCACAGGCCCAACAGGATGACAAGGAACTGATGACCCAAATGGAAAATATTTTTCATACGTACCGTGGTGCCATGCAGCAATTCATGGGTAAAAGTTGAGCGGTTTGCCACAGGGGGCCTTTTTCTGTTTGTCTTGTTCTGAAGTAGGTGAAAACGAAAAGTCAACCCATTTCCGAACAATTCATGTCTTGTTACTTCCCGGGCGGTTAAGGGTAAATCCGGTAACGGATATGATTGTCGTGCAACATGTTGAACGGGATGCTGATTCCCATGGTGTACCAGGTAGCGTTTTGGGTTTCGTTGTAGGCCTGAATGAGTGTAACGGGATAAGTGATGCCACTTACTTTTTGTTTTATGCGTTTCCGGGTGCTGGTTTCCGGATGGGTTTCCTGTAATTTTTTCCATTCGTCCGGGTTGATCCGGGGCAAAAGGCTTTCTTTTAAAAAGCGTTTGATTTGGGGGAATCCTGCCCAGAAAACCCTTTCGGGGAAAAAGTAGGCAAGGAAAGCGGCTTGTGAGTGGATGGCCCAGCCGGGTGTTTCCGGATATTTGCTGTACAGTTCGAGGTACAGGTCATCGAAATCGCGTGTTCTTTTCTTTTCGCTGACGGAAACGCGTCCGTTTTCCAGGGTCAGCCACAGGTCGATGTCTTTTTGTTGAAAAGCTTTCCCCTTGGATGTATGGTAGTCGCATCGTTCAATTTTCAGGGCGTGTAAGCGGGTTGTGTAAAAAGTGTCGGCCCGGTGGAAATTGTCGGTTTCTTTTTTGCGGCTTTCGTAGAAGTGGTGAGGCATGGGTGCTGGTTTTTCATTGGCCATGTGTTGGCCTACGAAGGTAAGGAAATTTCTTTTTTCCGTTTCAATTTGTTTTGTTTTTGTAACCCGGCGCAGGCTCCGAAGGAGTTCCTTTGGAAGATAGGAGCGGGTAGCCCGCAGGCGGCGGTGGCTGTGAAGCCGGTGCGGGCGGTGCGACAGCGAAGCACCCGCCCGCGCGCTGGCTGAACGGCACTGCCGGCGAGGACTACAAGCGGATAGCCCGCCCGGCGCCCCTGTAAATCAGCTTGTTGTGTGTGTGGGATTTGAAATGCCGGAAATTTTTTTTTGCAAAAAGGTGGTGGGAATAAAAATTTACATAGTTTTGTGCCATTATTCAAATGTTCCTTCCGAAGGAGGTTTGAATTATACAGAGGAGTGGAGAGAACAGGCTCAGCGAAGCTCCGGCAACCTGCCAAAATGGAAAGGTGCCAATACCTGCCGCCCCGGGCAAAACCGGACGGAATTATAATTTAAACAAAAGAAAATGAAGACCATCACTTTTTTCTTTTCCGGCAAAAACAGTATCCTTTTCAGGAGGAGTATTCTGCCGATTTGTTATCCCCTTTCGTTGTTTGGCCTGCCTATGCGGATGCGATAGGGGCAGGCGGTATCCCATGGCTTGTCCCTTCATCACCTGGCAACTTGTTGTCTGACGGAAGAATTATCTTTTTTTTAAAACCCATTGAAATATCGAAGCATGCATAAAATAGTAGTTAAAATAGGAGGCTCCAACCTAAAGAATGCCGAAAGTATCGGGCAGGTGATGGCTTTAATGAAAGCGTATCAAGTTCCTGTGTTGTTGGTGGTTTCGGCTTTTTACGGGGTGACCAACCGGTTGGAAGCGGCCGTGCAAGCCGGAGGGCAGCCGGATGCGCGGTTGCCGGAGGAGCTGCTTGTTTTACACCGGGAAGTTTTGCAAAAGTTTGTACCGGTTGCGGAAAGTCGTGCCCGGACGGAGCAGTTGCTGGAAGCGGCCATTGCCCGGCTGAAAGAATTGTTGGGGTCATCGCGGCGGCAGGAAGCGGCCGTAGCCAATGAGATTTTGAGTTACGGTGAGCGGCTCAGTGCTTTGACCATTCGGGCGGTGTTGGAAGCAGGCGGTGTACCGTGCCGGCTGGCGCTGCCTGAGGAGATAGGGATGGTGAGCAACCGGCGGTTTTTTCAGGGGAGCATTTTGCTGAAAAAGACGGCCGCCAACCTGAAAAAATCGCTGGACCCGGAAACTACTTATGTTATTCCCGGATTTTACGGGGTCAGCGAGCAGGGGGAAACCGTATTGCTGGGGCGGGGTGGTTCGGACTATTCGGCTGCTTGTCTGGCGCATTGTACGGAAGCCCGGTGGCTTGATGTGTGGAAAGATGTGGAAGGTTATTTGAGTGGTGACCCGAAACGCATCCGGGGTGTAAAAAAAATCCCGCACCTGAATTATTTGGAGGCGGCGGAGCTCTCTTATTTCGGAGCACGCATCCTGCATCCGCGGACCATCCGTCCGCTGGTATCCAGGGGGATTACCGTGCGGATTTTCCATCCCGATAAACATCCCGACCCCAATATCGACAAAGCTTCGACATACATTAACGGGGAAAACCCGGCCGGAACAGGTTTTGTAAAAAGTGTGACGGGAAACGAAGACATCGCCCTGCTGAAGTTGAAAGGCAGCGGGGTGGGAATCAAAAAAGGCATCCTTGCCGAAGTGACGGGCGCTTTTGACCGGGCACGAATCAATATCCGGTCGGTGGTCACCTCGCAAACGGCCATTCATTTTATCTTTTCGCGTGCCGATGCTTATGCGGCCCGCAAAATTGTAGATGCCTTAAACCACAACCTGGATTTTGATACCGAACTGGTGGATGACATTGCCTGGGTAGCCGCTGTAGGGCAAGGAATAAACCGCACAGAAGGTATCGCCGCCCGCATATTTTCGGCGTTGGCCAAAGCCCGTATCAATGTTCAGCAGATTGTGCTGGGCGCTTCCGAAGTGGCCATATATTTTGTTGTTCAACGTCCATTGGCGGCGTTGGCGACACAAGTTATTCATGAAGAATTATTTACAAAAAACTAAAAACAAATTATTATGCATTACGAAACATTACAAGTCCATGCCGGACACACCCCCGATGAAGCCACAGGCTCAAGGGCAGTACCTATATATCAAACGACCTCCTATGTTTTCAAGGACATGGAACATGCCGGAAAACTGTTTAATTTGGAGGAGTTTGGGAATATTTACACACGGATAATGAATCCTACTACCGATGTGCTGGAGAAAAGGATAGCTGCCCTCGAAGGTGGGGTGGCGGCGTTGGCGGTCTCCTCGGGGCATTCGGCGCAGTTTATTGCATTGACCAATATTTTGGGACAAGGGGACGAATTTGTGTCGTCGCCGTTTTTGTACGGTGGCAGTTATAACCAGTTCAAAGTAACTTTTAAACGGCTGGGTATTCAAGTCCGTTTTGCCGATAGTTTGGATCCGGATGATTTTGAGCAGTTGATTACAGACAAGACCAAAGCCCTTTATCTGGAAACCATTGGGAACCCCAGTTTTGAGGTGCCCGACTTTGAACGGTTTGCTTTGCTTGCAGAGAAATACGGGCTGCCACTGGTTGTGGACAATACTTTTGGTGCCGGTGGTTACCTGTGCAAACCGCTGGAACTTGGTGCCCATATTGTGGTGGAGTCGGCCACCAAATGGATTGGCGGTCATGGAAACAGCATTGGCGGCATCATTGTGGATGGCGGACGTTACGACTGGGGGAACGGGAAGTTTCCACAGTTTTCGGAACCTTCGGAAGGTTATCACGGTTTGGTTTTTGCCGATGTGTTTGGCAAGGAGAGTCCTTTCGGAAATATTGCTTTTATCATCCGTGCCCGCGTGGAAGGGTTGCGTGACTTCGGCCCGGCGCTCAGTCCGTTCAACGCCTTTTTGATTTTACAGGGCATCGAAACGCTTTCGTTGCGGGTACAGCGGTCGGTGGACAATACGTTGGCTTTGGCCGAATGGCTGTCGCAGCATCCGAAAGTGGCTTCGGTATCTTATCCCGGGTTGCCGGAAGATCCGAAACATGCCCTGGCGAAGAAATATCTGCAACACGGTTTTGGTGCCGTTTTGAGTTTTTCGCTGAAAGGGGGTAAAAAAGAAGCCTCGCAGCTGGTGGAACATTTGCAGTTGGTGAGCCACCTTGCCAATGTGGGTGATACCCGTACGTTGATTATCCAACCGGCTACCACCACCCATCAGCAACTGAGCGATGCGGAGTTGCAACGTGCCGGCATAGGGCCCTCTTTGCTGCGTGTGTCGGTGGGGATTGAAAATATTGAAGACATCATTGCCGATTTTGAGCAGGCATTAAAATTTGTTTGACCGATGCAGGGGAAATTTGTTTTGAATGAGCCTTTCCCGCTGGAGAGCGGTGCGCGGCTTCCCGGGGTGGAGATAGCCTATCACACCTTCGGGGAGCTAAATGCCGCAGCGGATAATGTGGTTTGGATTTGCCATGCCTTGACGGCCAATGCGGATGTGTCGGACTGGTGGAGCGGTATGGTAGGCGCCGGGAAATGTTTCGATCCGGAAAAACATTTCATTGTCTGCGCCAACATTTTGGGATCCTGTTACGGTACCACAGGGCCGCTTTCGGCAGATGAAAACGGGGAAATTTATTTTGACCGTTTTCCGGTGGTTACTATCCGGGATATGGTAAGGGCGCACGCTTTGTTACGTCGCCACTTGGGGATAAAAAAGATTGACCTGCTGACCGGAGGGTCCATTGGAAGTTTCCAGGCCGTGGAATGGGCGGTGATGGAGCCGGAAAATATAGAGCATCTTGTGTTGATTGCAGGCGGTGCACAAACGACTGCCTGGACGGCGGGATGGAATGAGGCGCAGCGCATGGCCCTGCGTGCCGACCGGAGTTTTTATGATAAAAGTCCCGATGGCGGTAAGGAGGGGATGAAAGCGGCACGGGCCATGGCTTTACTCAGCTACCGTAATGCTGTGGCTTATAACCGGACACAACCCATTGATCCCACGGATGATTTCCGGCGGTTGAAAGCCATTACTTATCAGCAGTATCAGGGAGAAAAGCTGGCGCGGCGCTTTGATGCACGATCCTATTATCTGCTCACGCAGGCCTTCGACAGTCATCATGTGGGGCGCGGACGCGGGGGCGTGGAAAAAGCGTTGTCGTCCCTATCGGCTAAAACCCTGGTTTTGGGGATTGATACGGATATCTTGTTTCCGGAAGAAGACCAGCAAGTGTTGGCCCGGTTTATTCCGGGTGCCCGGCTGGAGTGGCTGCATTCCGATTTCGGACACGATGGCTTTTTGCTGGAATTTGAACAGATGACAAAAATTATTTCCGCTTTCTGGAAAGCAGAGCGGCAGTAGTAAAATTTAATTTGGAGCAGATGAAGAAATTGAATATCGGAATGATTGGTTTCGGCACCGTGGGACAGGGGCTCTACCGGGTGCTGCAAAAAAGCAAAACGGTGGAAACATCCCTGCGGGCCATTTGTATAAAACATGAAAACAAAAGCCGTAGCATCGATTCCCCATTGCTTACTGTTGACAAGAATAAGATTATAAATGATCCGGATATCCATGTGGTGGTCGAATTGATTGATGATGCCGATGAAGCGTACCGGATGGTGAAAGCATCGCTTCGGCGGGGAAAAAATGTGGTATCGGGAAACAAAAAAATGTTGGCGGCTCATTTGGAAGAGCTTATTCAACTTCAACAGGAGTATAAGGTTTCGTTGCTTTACGATGCTTCGGCCTGTGGCTCCATTCCCATTATCCGGAATCTTGAAGAGTATTACGACAACGACCTGTTGAAATCCATTACGGGCATTCTGAACGGTTCATCCAACTATATCCTGTCGCAGATTTTCAGGAAAAATAAACCCTATGCCGAGGCGCTGAAAGAGGCACAAAATCTGGGTTTTGCCGAAAGCAATCCCGATGCGGATGTGCAGGGCTATGATGCGCTGTATAAACTGGTGATTATCACGGCACATGCTTTTGGGACGGTGGTGCAGGCTGCAGAGGTTTTTCGTTTCGGAATTGATAAAATCAGTGATTTTGATGTGCGGTTTGCCAAAGAAAAAGGGTGGAAAATCAAACTGGTGGCCAAAGTGATGAAAACCGGTAACGACCGGATGGCTCTGTGGGTGGCACCGCAATTTGTGCAAGAAGACGATTACATTTTTAATGTGGAAGACGAATACAACGGGGTGGTCATCGAAGGCGAATTTTACGACAAACAGTTTATGTTTGGTAAGGGGGCCGGCGGTTTCCCCACAGGCTCGGCGGTTTTGTCGGACATTACTGCTTTGAGCCACAGTTACAAATATGAGTATAAAAAACGCAAATATTTCCCTGTTCCGGAAACCACCAGGGAGGTGCTTTTACAGGTTTATGTACGTTATGATGATGAGAAAGACCTGGCGCATTTTGATTTTAAGGAGATTACCGAACAATACAGCGGACAGGGTACGCATTATGTGATAGGGAAAATTGTTTTGAACGATTTGTGGAAACTCAGTGGTGTTTTGCCACGGCTTTCCCTGTTTTTGGGGATACTGTCGGCTTGCTAAATTGTCGATTCCTTATCTTTGGTTAGTGTTTTCAACCAGCCGTTGTCGGCTTCGGGATAACTGTCGATGTCGGTGGTGTAAGGTTTTATATCCAGCAGCGGGGTGCCATCGATCATATCGGCGCCCGTAAAATAAATCCGGTTGCCCTCGATTTTTTTTAGCCGTATAATGGTGAGGCCAATACCGTTGGGACGGCGCGGGCTCCGGATGGCAAAAACCCCTTTGATTTGGTGATGTCTTGGTGTTATTTGTGTCAGCAGATAACCTTTCGATTGGTGAAAATGAAAGATAAGGTAAAGATGGCTGAAGCTTTCGAGCCCCAGCAGCCCTTCGGTGTATTCCGGAAAGATCTCAACCACTCCATCGTTGTTTTCTCCAAACCGTCCCTGGCGCGGGATCTTTGTTTTTCCGTCAAATGGGGTGTGAATGATGCCGATGGGCGAAAATTCTATCTTTAGGTTATTTTGCATTGGGTGCTTTTGCGGACAAAATTATAAAAACTGTTGGACTATGCCGATGATTTGCTGGGCGGGAATAACCCCGGCCTGACGGAATTTGATTTCCCCGTTTTTGAAGATCATAAGTGTGGGTACGTTTTGAATCATGTATTTTCGGGCAATGGCCGGATTTTTATCCACATCTACTTTTAAAATCCGGATACGGTCACCGAGCTGTTGTTTTACCTGTTTTAAAATGGGCGGCATCATGCGGCAAGGCTGACACCACTCGGCTGAAAAGTCAATCAGTACCGGTTTGTCTCCGTTTATGATTTGGCTGAATTTACTCATCTTTTGTCTCCTTTCTGTTTTTTTTCACCCCATTTATCAAAGATTATGCCTCTGGCAAAATGGCAGTTTTTTTGCAAATGGCTGTTGCACAGAATAGGATTTCAAAACAGGCAGACGGGGTGGTTCTCCGGTTATTCATCCACCCGCAAAGCGCGCAGGTAAAGTTGGATGGTATTTTGCAAACCGAAATAAAGCGCATCGGCAATCAAAGCATGGCCGATACTGACTTCTTGAACCCACGGGATATTTTGTGCAAAAAAATGAAGGTTGTCTAAATTCAGGTCGTGTCCGGCATTGAGTTCCAATCCGGCATCGCGGGCGGCTTGAGCCGCTTCCACAAAGGGTTTGATGGTTTGTTCCGGATGGGTTTTAAATCCGGAAGCATAGCCTTCGGTGTAGAGTTCCACCCGGTCGGTACCTGTGTCTACGGCATGTTCGATCATTTTAATATCGGGGTCCACAAAAATGGAAGTCCGGATGCCGGCTTCTTTAAACCGGCCGATGACTTCGGTAAGAAAGGTTTTGTGTTTTACGGTGTCCCAGCCGTGGTCTGAAGTCAGTTGGTCCGGGTCGTCGGGTACCAGCGTAACCTGGTCGGGTTTATGGTGCAAAACCAGATCGATAAATTTCGGAATGGGATTGCCTTCGATGTTGAATTCGGTGGTAACCAACGGCCGCAGCAATGCCACATCATTGTAACGGATATGTCTTTCATCGGGTCGCGGGTGGACCGTAATGCCCTGGGCACCGAAACGCTGGCAATCAACGGCCACTTGTTGTACGTCGGGGATGTTGCCGCCGCGGGCATTCCGCAAAGTGGCTATTTTATTGATGTTTACACTTAATCGGATCATCGGAATGAATTTTTCACAAAAGTAGTAATTTCGAACCGTAAAAATAAGGTCGAAATTTTTTTAAAAACAGAATAAATCAACCGGTATGCGGGCATTCATTCAGCGTGTTTCCACCGCTTCGGTGCGTGTGGAAGGAAAAATAAAGTCGGAAATCGGACAGGGGTTGTTGGTTTTTCTCGGTATCGAAGAACGGGATAGCGAAGCCGACATCGAATGGCTGGCCGGCAAGATCAGCCGGTTGCGTATTTTTAATGATGCGCAGGGGGTTATGAACCTTTCGGTTATGGATACGGGGGGTGATGTCCTGCTGATCAGTCAATTTACCTTGCATGCCAGTACCAAAAAAGGGAATCGTCCTTCCTATGTCCGGGCAGCCCGGCCCGAACAGGCTGTCCCGCTTTATGAGAAATTCATAGGGGTGTTGCAGCGTTTGCTGAATAAAAAAGTGGGCACCGGTGTTTTTGGCGCCCACATGGAAGTATCATTGGTCAACGATGGCCCGGTGACCATTCTTATCGATACAAAAAACCGGGAATAAAGCGTTTCCTTTTTTATAAGGTTTCCGTTGATTTTGTGTCTATATAAATCCCTCTTCCTTGAGCCATTCGCGTGGTTCGGACATGGTTTTTTCAACTTCAGCAATGGTTTTCGGAATCGGCTTGCCCAAAACGCGGCTGCCGTTATCCGTCACCAAGATATCATCTTCGATGCGGATGCCGCCGAAATCTTTATAAGATTCCAGTTTGTCATACTGGACAAAATCGGTGAATTTGCCTTCACTGCGGAACTTATCTATCAGGTCGGGAATAAAATAGATGCCCGGTTCCACCGTCAGGACAAATCCCGGTTTCAGCGCTTTGGCCAATCGCAGGTAGGCCGTACCGAATTCGTTGGACCGTTTGACCGTTTCATCATAACCCACATAATCTTCACCCAGACCTTCCATATCGTGTACATCGAGCCCCATCATGTGGCCCAGCCCATGGGGCATAAACAGGGTATGGGCCCCGGCCTGTACGGCTGCTTCCGTATCCCCTTTCATAAGTCCCACACTTTTTAACCCTTCCGTGATGGTGCGGGCTGCCAGGAAATGAATGTCCCTGTAGGGAATGCCGGGTTTTATGGCCTCAATGGCACGCATGTTGGCATCCAGTACAATTTGATAAATTTCGGCCTGGCGGGTGTTAAATTTCCCGCCGACAGGGACAGTCCGGGTGATGTCGCTGGCGTAATGCAAAGCGGTTTCGGAACCGGCATCGGTCACCATCATTCGCCCTTCTTTCAGGATGTTGTGATGACTGTGGTTGTGCAGGGTTTGCCCGTCAACACTTAAAATGATGGGGAATGAAACGGGGCCGGTGAGTGCCAGCGAAATCCCTTCAATGGTGCCGGCAATTTCCTGCTCTTTTATGCCCGGCATGGCCATCTTCATGGAAGTGGTGTGCATGTAGTAGGCAGTTAACAGCGCTTTTTCTATCTCGGCAATTTCATGGTCGTCTTTGATTTCACGCAGTTTTACCACGGCTTTGATCAGCTGTTCCGAAACAGCACCTTTTACCTGGCTGTTGGGGAGGGAGAGCAAGGCGGAAAGTTCCACCACGGTTTCTCCACGGTATGGCGGCAAAAAATGTACTTTTCGCCCTTCGTTCAGGGCTTTTGTGATAAAAGCAGCCAATTCATTGTAAGGAAAACTGTTTTCAATACCCACTTGGGCAGCAAGGTCTTTGACCAGAGGTTGTTTCCCCATCCAAATGATATCATCGATGTCCACATCGTTTCCGAAAAGGTAATCTTTGTCATGGTCCACATCGACAACACCTGCAAATCCCGGGTTGTCTAATCCGAAAAAATAGGAAAAGTTACTGTCCTGACGGAAGTGGTACTGGTTGGCCGGATAGTTGAAAGCAGCGTCTACATTTCCCAAAAACAGGGCGATTCCTGAAGTTAATTCTTTTTTCAGGCGGTTGCGCCGGTCAGTATAAATGGATTGATCAAACATGATTTTTTGATTTAAGTTAAATTTTTGCTGTAAAATTACGGATTTTTTGGCATGAGAGGAGCCAATCTATTCATGGCTAAATTTTATTTAAGGAGAAAAAATGTCTAAGCTGATCGTCTCAAGTCAGGAGATCGCCTGGCTATGTGCAGTCAGACAGGCCATCTCATATTGGATAGAAGGAAGTCGTTTTTTCTCTCAGTCTTATTTCGATTTTTACAGATATAAATACCCTCCCAGTACCTTTCCAAAGGAGTCCTACGGACAAAATAGAATTTAGCCCTATTCATGGGTAAAAGTTGAGTCGCCTGCCACAGGCAGACCTGTGATATGAAAGATTTGGGTGGATATTCAAAATCCGGGATAGTAACCTCCCGGAAACGGGGCAAAAACAGGTGCGCGGTTATAACCGCCAACTCCTCCATAACCAAAACCTGGATAATACGGATAAGCTCTTTTTTCCATGGAAAAAGAGGCATTGATACGAAAATGTTCATTCACCTTGTAATCTATTTGCAACAAGGCTCCGCTGTTGCTCAGGTCAATCGCCCTGGGGTTTACTTTGTCCTGAGCAATGCGCGGGGTAAGAGAAAACGTTTTGTAACCGGCTGCGGTAACCGTCAGTTTGTCATTGACTTTATAATGACCTTCTACGAAAAGCGTACCATAGTTTTGCAGGTTGCTTTTCCTGTCTGCAATTTCAGGAGTCCCCGATAACAAAAAATTGGAGTAGGAAAGTCCGGCCGTTACGCTCCATTTTTTATTGATGGGCATGTGTATCGAAGGAGTAACCCAGCTGTTGAAACCGGTTATTCCGGGATAAAAAGTGGAAAAGGAGGTCCCTAAGGAAAGCTGTACCTGTGGTTGCCAGGCAGTGGGGCTGTTTTTTGCGGCTGTTTTTTGGTCTTGCCCGAAGGCCTGGGCCTGGAGCCCTTGAAAAAATATAAAAAAAACACCAAGTATCAAAAAAACTTTCGTTTTCATGGTTACAAAGGTAATACAAAAAGTGGAGAGCGCGCTGAAAAGAGGAAAGCTGTTTTTGGTCGCCATATCCATGTAAATAAGGAAGCCCATGCTAAGAAATTTTCGGGTAAACATTCCTTGAGTTGAAAGTTTTCAGGTTTATCCACCGGGAGCGATTTCCTCTGTTTCTATCAACCGGAAATAAACATCGTCTTTTTTACTTTCCATGCCAACCAATCCGAGTAAAACAAAGTCAGCCAACAATTTTTCGGTACGAAAAGGCGAGAGTCCGCAATTTTTTTTCAGTGTACGCAGTCCGGCGAAATCATTTTCGGAAAGGCAGTTTAATAATTTCTTTTCTACGGAGTTGTTAGAAAACCGGATGACTCTTTTGCTGTTTTTCCCCTGCCAAATTTTCATTTGTACTCCACTGGCCAGGATGTTTTCATCGGCAATACGGACATAGGCTTTTGGTTTTCCGGCCCGGTCGAAGGCTTTGTAAGGAATTTGTTTGCCTTTGGGAATAATGACTTCCAATACTTTTTTTCCTCCGATGTTCCATTCTTTGGTTTGAAACCCTATTTCGGGTTTACAATAACGTTGGGCGGCATTTTGGATCATATAAAATTCCTCTTCCGAACGTATCCCGGCAATTTTCCCATTGTCTTTTACCCCAATAAGCAGTGTGCCGCCATCGGTATTGGCAAAAGCCACCAGCGAACGGGCTATCTTAGGGGCATCCGAAACTTCAAATTTAAAGTCAAGATGCAGGCCTTCGCCTTGTTCAATCAGTCGTTCAATGGGATGTTTTTTAACAAACATGGTTCAAATTTTTTGCCCGTCATCAAATGGAGGAGACGGCAAAAATAACGGATAAATCCGCATGAAGCGTATGTGTTGACCCCATCGGCTTTTATAAAAACCGGATGTCCGACATGTTCATGGTTTTTTCGCAATAGCGGCACGACAGTTTCCGTTTCCCGTGATGGTCGTGGATGATACGAAAATGTGTGGGTACCTTTTGGTTATTGGTAACACATTTGGGGTTCACACATTTTACAATGTTGATGATTTCCTCGGGAAGTTCGATTTTTTCTTTTTTGGTGATTTCGTAATCGCGGATTTCAATCAGGGTGGCATGGGGTGCCACAAGGGCTATCTTGCTGATTTCTTCCGGTTTAAAAAACTTGTTGCTGATTTTAATAATGCCTTTGCTGCCCAACTTTTTGCTTTCGAGGTTGGTGCCGAAATAAACGTGATCGGTACTTTTTTCCAAATTGAGCATGGAAAAAACGCGGAAAGTGTTTTCGGCCGGAATGTGGTCGATAACGGTTCCGGTGCGGATGGCCTGTACTTTCAGTTCGGTTCTTTTATTTTTCATGATTTTCTGTTTTCGGAAGTGAAGGAACTATAAAATTTATTCTTTCAGGCCGAGAATGGCTGCAATCAATGCCTGCCTGACATAAACCCCGTTTTTGGCCTGCTGAAAATAATAGGCTTTCGGGTGGTCGTCCACATCTTCGCTGATTTCGTTGACACGCGGCAGCGGATGTAAGATACGCAGGTTGTCTTTTGAATTTTCCAGCATGCTGCTTTCGAGATTGTAGGCGTTTTTTACTTTTTCGTATTCCATGGGGTCCGGAAAACGTTCGGCCTGTATGCGGGTCATGTAAATGATATCGGCCAGGGGGATGACATCGGCCAGGTCGGTGTATTGATAATATTCCAGTCCGGCATCTTTGATCCATTTTTTTACGCCGCTCGGAAGTTTCAGCGACTCGGGCGAAACCAAATGAAAAGTGGCATTAAAAAGGCTGAGGGCCTGTACCAGTGAGTGTACCGTGCGGCCGTATTTCAAGTCGCCCACCATTGCAATGTGGATATTTTCCAGTGTTCCCTGTGTTTTACGGATGGAATATAAATCGAGCAGGCATTGTGTAGGGTGTTGGTTGGCTCCGTCGCCGGCATTGATGATGGGCACGGGCGACACTTCGCTGGCATAGCGCGCGCTGCCATCCAGCGGATTCCGCATTACAATCAGATCGGAGTAATTGCTCACGGTAAGGATGGTGTCTTTGAGCGATTCCCCTTTTTTAACACTGGAAGTGCCGGCACTGGCAAAACCAATGATGCTGCCGCCGAGGTATTGTACGGCGCTTTCGAAACTGAGCCGCGTACGGGTGGAAGGTTCGAAAAACAAAGAGGCAATCACATGATTGGTGAGAATCTTCTGCCGGTGGTCTTTTTCAAAATCTTCGGCAATGTCGAGAATCCTTAACATCTCTTCTTTGTTGTAATCGGTAATGGAAACCAGACTGCGGTTTTTTAACTGAATCATGGATATAATGTTTTTTTGGAAAATTCCGGACATAAAAAAAGACGGTGAAAACCGTCTGAAAAACAAAACATTTCTTCCGAAAAGGAAGTCCGGTTTTGTGTCTGAATATTGTGCCTCGCTAACATGAAAAATGTGTGTTACCGGGATGCAAATATAGGGGAAAAGTGTCATGAAAATCTTCTTTCCGCGAAATATTTCCATAAAACTTTTTCATCCGTCTGTGAGTAAATTCGAATGAAAAAATTTCGTGTATTTTTGCTGAAAACATAGAAGCTATGATTGTTTTAACGGGAACCGCCGGATTTATAGCCAGCGTAGTATTGCAAAGGCTCAACCTTGAGGGGGTCGAAAATGTAATATTGGTGGATGACTTCACCAAAAAAGAAAAAGAAAACAACTGGAAGAATAAAAAGTTTGTACAAAAGATTCAGCGCAACGAATTTTTTTCATGGTTTGACGATCATTTCCGGGAAGTGGATTTTGTGATTCATCTGGGTGCCCGGACCGATACCACGGAGTTTGACACGGCTGTTTTTGACCGTCTGAATCTCCATTACAGCAAACAGATGTGGGAACGCTGTGTCCGGCACAGGATTCCTTTGATTTATGCTTCGTCTGCCGCCACCTACGGCGGGGGAGAATGGGGATACGATGACCGGCACGACATTGTGGAAAAACTACAGCCGCTGAATCCTTACGGGATATCAAAAAACGAATTTGATAAATGGGTTTTACAACAGGAAAAAATGCCCCCGTTTTGGGCCGGCCTGAAATTCTTTAATGTTTACGGTCCCAACGAATACCACAAAGGCCGGATGGCTTCGGTTATTTTTCATGCTTTTCGGCAAATAAGCGATACCGGAAAAGTGCGACTGTTCCGTTCGCACCGTCCTGATTTTAAGGATGGTGAACAATTGCGTGATTTTGTTTATGTAAAAGATGTGGCCGATGTGATTTGGTTTTTAATGCAAAGGAAACCTGCCCCGGGCCTGTATAACCTGGGAACAGGAAAAGCACGTACTTTCCTTGATCTGGCAAAAGCCACCTTTTCGGCCATGGACAAAGAACCTGTGATCGAATTTATAGATACCCCCGAAGATATCCGTGAGAAATACCAGTATTTTACGGAAGCTAAAATGGATAAATTGCGTTCGGCCGGATATACCCAGCCCTTTACTTCGCTCGAAAACGGTGTGAAAGATTATGTGACGCAATATCTTTCCGCAGAGAAATACTTCTAAGCTGGGGCAGGTTTTTGCTGCAGGCATCCCTTTGGATGCGAACCCAGAAAAGAAACGGTGCTGCTGCCTTCTTTATTCCGTAACGCTTTGCAGCACTTCTTTCACCCCTTCCAACAGGTTCCGGGTACGTTTCAGGGTATTGATTACCTGTAATTTATCCAAAGAGTTTTTGTCGTAGTGTTTTTTAAAATAATCGCGTACCCCCTGAATGGTCATTCCTTTTTCTTTGATGAGATGGTACACGATTTCAAAACGGTCCACATCTCTTTGTGAAAAGATGCGTTGGCCTTTGGGGCTTTTTTTAGGTTTGATAAATGCAAATTCTTTTTCCCAATAGCGGATAAGGGAGGGCTGAACGTTGAATCTTTCAGCCACTTCGCCAATGCGGAAGTAAACTTTTTTTGCCATAGCAGTAGGTTAATCCATCGACTGGGTCGGGATTTTGGAAAGTTCCACCATTTTCGAATATTCGATGGGCGTCAGGTCGTTAAAGAAAAAGTTAATGGGGTTGATGGGATGGTGATTTTTAATGACTTCGTAATGCAAATGAGGTGCCGTTGATTTGCCCGTATTGCCTACCAGTCCGATAATTTGTCCCCTGCGGACGTGCTGTCCTTTTTTTACTTTAAAAGCACTCAGGTGAGCATAGCGTGTCATGTAACCGAATCCGTGGTCTACAATGATTTCGTTGCCATAGCCGCGGTTCGACCGTATTTCGCGAACCACCACCCCGTCACCCGTTACATGAACCGGTGTGCCAATGGGAGCCGAAAAGTCAATCCCTTCATGAAACTTTTTCACTTTGTAAAACGGGTCGATACGGTATCCGAAATAGGAAGAAATGCGTCGCATGTCGATGTTGCGGATGGGTTGAACGGCAGGAATGCTGGCCAGCATCTTTTCCTTGTTCCGTGCCATGGAAAACACTTCATCAAAGCTTTTGGATTGTACATATATTTCACTGGTGAGGCGGTCCAGTTTTTTAGCCGTTTCAATCAACAATTTACTTTCGTTGTACCCTTCGAGGTTGGCATAACGGTCTACCCCGCCAATGCCGGCTTCGCGAACCGATTTTGGAATCGGCTCTGCCTCAAAGATCACCCGGTAAATGTTGTCGTCGCGATATTCCAATTCGTCCATCAGCTTTTGCAGCTTGTCCAGCTTGTCGTTCATGATGCGGTATTGCAATTTGTATTCTGCAATCTCCCGTTTAAGCATAAGTTCTTTGGGCGAATCAAAATAATTGAACAAAATGAATACAAAAACTGCCGTCAGGGCAATGGCAGAAAAAAGGATAAGAAAAAAACGAAATAACTTCTGCCCGTAAGTGAGTTTAATCTCCTCGTACGAGAGGGTTTTCTCGTTAAAAAAATATTTGGTTTTGGCCATAATTCCAATCCTTTTCAAAGGCAAAATTAATAAATTAGACGTAAATTTGCCACCTTGTAAAAAAATATTATGAACCGCTAAAAGTTAATTACTTGTCTATGACTTCATTGGAAATAAGGAAACAGTTTCTGGAATTTTTTAAATCAAAAAATCATCTGATAGTGCCCAGTGCCCCTATTGTGGTGAAAGACGACCCGACGTTGATGTTTGTGAATGCGGGCATGAATCAGTTTAAGGATGTTTTTCTCGGGAATGCTCCGGCAAAAAGTCCCCGCGTGGCCAATACGCAAAAATGTTTGCGTGTTTCCGGAAAACACAACGATTTGGAAGAGGTGGGACACGATACCTATCATCATACCATGTTTGAGATGTTGGGTAACTGGTCGTTTGGCGATTATTTTAAAAAAGATGCCATTGCCTATGCCTGGGAGCTGCTTACCGAAGTTTTTCGAATTGACAAGAAGAGCCTGTATGTGACTTATTTCGGCGGTGATAAAAAGGAAGGGCTTGAGGCCGATGAAGAAGCCCGGGATTTCTGGAAAACACATCTTCCCGAGGCGCATATTTTGCCGGGGTCCAAAAAAGATAACTTTTGGGAAATGGGCGAAACGGGTCCCTGCGGGCCCTGTTCCGAAATTCATATCGATTTACGGGATGCTTCCGAAAAGCTGCAAAAGCCGGGGCGCGATCTGGTGAATACAGACCATCCGCAGGTGATCGAGATATGGAATCTTGTGTTTATTGAGTTTAACCGCATGGCGGATGGATCGTTAAAACCGCTTCCGCAAAAACATGTGGACACCGGTATGGGATTCGAGCGGCTGACCATGGTTCTGCAAGAAAAAAAATCCAATTACGATACCGATATTTTTATGCCGCTCATTGATGTCCTGGCCAAGTTGTCGGGAGAAAAATATGGCATTGACAACAAAAAGGATGTGGCAATGCGTGTGGTGGCCGATCATCTGCGTGCCGTCTCTTTTGCCATTGCCGACGGACAATTGCCTTCGAATACGGGAGCCGGCTACGTCATCCGGCGTATCTTGCGGCGGGCGGTACGCTACGGGTTTACTTTCCTGAATTTCGATGAGCCGTTTATTTACAAAATGGTGCCTGTTTTGGTGCAGCAAATGAAATCCGTTTTTCCGGAAATTGCCGCTCAACAAAAGCTGGTGGAAATGGTGATTAAAGAGGAAGAAGTTGCTTTTTTGCGTACCCTTTCCCAGGGAATCAAGCGTTTTGAACAATATTTGGAAAGGCACAAAGGACAAAAAACGATTTCCGGTGATTTTGCCTTTGAACTTTTTGATACTTATGGGTTTCCCATTGACTTAACACAACTCATGGCCCAGGAAAAAGGAATGGAAGTGGATATGGATGGTTTTCGAAAAGGTTTGGAAAGCCAGAAGAACCGCTCGCGAAAAGCCGCCGAAAAAACCACCGATGATTGGGTAGTCTTGCTTCCCGATGTGCAGGAGACTGTTTTTGTGGGTTATACGGATTTGCAGTGTGAGGCCCGTATGGTTCGCTATCGCAAAGTGGTCCATAAAAAAGAGACTCTGTATGAAGTAGTACTCGACAAAACCCCTTTTTATGCCGAATCGGGCGGACAAACCGGTGATTCGGGTCTTTTGGTGTCCGATAAGGAAACGCTCCATGTGCTGGATGTGAAAAAAGAAAATAATTTGTGGGTGCATTTTGTGAAAGAAGCCCCCCAATACCCGGAAGCCGTTTTTCAGGCAAAAGTAGATGCCGAAAAACGTACCCTGACTGCCAACAATCACAGTGCCACCCACTTGATGCATGCGGCTTTGCGCCGTGTGCTCGGAACCCATGTGGAACAAAAAGGGTCGCTGGTGGATGCCCAGCACATCCGTTTTGATTTTTCGCATTTTGCCAAAATGACGGAGGAAGAAATCAAAGAGGTGGAACGGTTGGTCAATGAGAAAATCAGAGAGAACATTCCGGTGAAGATTCTGCAGGACGTGCCGGTGGATGAAGCCAAAAAAATGGGAGCGATGGCTTTGTTCGGCGAAAAATATGGCGAAAAAGCACGGGTGGTGATTTATGATGCGCATTATTCGGTGGAGTTGTGTGCCGGAACCCATGTGCCGGCCACGGGACAGATCGGCTGTTTTAAAATTGTTTCGGAAAGCGGAATAGCTGCCGGGGTGCGACGTATTGAAGCGGTGACCGCCGTTACTGCCGAGAAATATATCAACGACCGTTTGGAGCAGCTCCAACAAATCCGGTCGTATTTTAAAGTGCAGGTTCATCCCGTACAGGCGGTGGAACATCTGCTGGAAGAAAACGCTACATTACGCAAAGAGGTGGAGAAATTACAAAAAGAGCAGGCGGCGCACCTTGCCGATAGCCTGCTGCGCGAAGCCGAAAGCGTAGGCGGTGTGCTTTTTGTCGGGAAAAAAGTGGCGTTGGATCCGGCGCAAGCCAAAAACCTGGTGCAACAACTGAAATCTTCAGCTGAAAATATCGTGGTGGTTTTGGCGTTTGAAAACAAAGGAAAAGTCAACCTTGCCGTGGGGGTCTCCGATGCACTGGTAAAAGCCGGACGATATCATGCCGGCGAAATCATTAAAAAGATAACCCCCTTTATAAAGGGCGGCGGCGGCGGACAGCCCCATTTTGCCATGGCCGGTGGAAAGGATGTGTCAGGGATTCCCCAGGCCCTCCGGGCGGCAAAAGGCCTGTTGTAACCGGCGGTTTTGTAAAACAGAACCGGGGCTTTTTAACGATTTGAAAAGTAACTTGTTGGTTTGTAATGTGTTTAGAGGAAAAAACCATGTTGAAAAAACGGTTAAATTATTGGTTTTAAACGATTTTAAAGTTTATAAAAATTCTTACATTTACAAGCTTTAGGACAGGTGTACCATGACAATGACATATATGTTTAAGGACAAAACCATATTTTTCCGGATATTTATTGTTTTTGTTTTTCTCGCCATGCCGGCCTGGACGGTGGCACAGAAAAAAAATAAAAAGAAAAAAAACAAATGCGAAACCGTTTCGGAGCAGGATTTGATCAATTATGCAACCCTGAGCCCTCCCATTGCCGTGATTGATCATGCCACGGGCTGGGCCAAACAAAACAACGGCGCCTGGTACTCCATGAAAAATGAAATTCCTTTTCCCGATCAAAAGGCCAATAAAAACAATTCGGGGGCTCGTACATTGGGAGAAGATAATTTTATCCAACTCGAAATGCGCAGCCTTATCATAGGGAACAAACAATACAGCGTGCTGATTAAAAAATACAGGGATGGGGAATATGAATTTCCTATCCTGAAAGAAAACTGGAAACCTTACCATTCCCTTGATTTTTATGTTTTTCCGACAACCCGGCTTTTCGAACTGTTGCCCGATCATGTGACTTTCAACGAAGCCTATGCGATAGGGATGCATGTGTTGTCCAGGGGAACCATTAAAGATTACGAACATAAAAATTGGGAAAGTATTCTTGTGGGTATGGCCCAACAAACCCACCTTGGAGAAAGAATTAACGGCAACGACCTTATTATTGCCGTTTATCCCATTAAAAACAACGGAAAGGAAGTTTGCCGTTTTCGTCTTATCAAATCGTTTGATAATACCTATCTCGAGTCCATTTATACGGCTCCCAACCATTGGGCTTACTTGTTCGACAGGAAATTTTATGAGGTCAAATATTATACTTTTAAAAACTTTGTCCAGGCGGCCAAAGAGGAGTATGTAAAGGTTATCCCCAAAACAGCCAACAATGCACAGGCCGACACCTATCAGAACAATTATAACTGGGGGCTTTTGAAATACCGGGCGGGCGATTACATAAATGCCATCGAATATTTCAAAAAAGCACTGGCCATTCAGCCGAATACCAAAGATTTCATGATTTATGCCTATCTCGGGAATGCCCAAAGCAAATTGCACCGGTATAGTGATGCCATCGATTCGTATGACCAGGCGCTATCCATCCAACCGCAAAATGTTATGCAATATTCTAACTGGATACGTAATTATTTCAACAGAGGTGTTGCCAAGTATTACCTCGGCGATAGCGAAGGGGCCTGTAAAGATTGGAACAAAGCACTGGAGCTTGGATTTGGTCCGGCCCACGACTATATCCTTGAATATTGTAATAAAAAACAGAAATAACCGATGAAGTCCCGGCTTATGAAAACGATCCGTTTGTGGGTATTGGTGATGGCGGGATTATGGGCCGGAATAGGAAATTCCTGCGCACAGCAGTTGAATAATACCCGGGGGAGTGCTTTTAAAGACAATTGGGCCATTCAGCTGCAACCGGGGTTTTCGCAGTTTTATGGCGATGCTTCCAATCATAACTATTTTCAAAAGTTAAAGGGGGAAATCGGTTTGTCATCCGATGTGAGTGCCCGCAAAATGATTATCCCAGCCGTGGGGGTGGGCCTTTATCTCGGCTATGCGGGACTGAACAGTCTTAAAGACCGCAAAACCGATGGTACCAAAGTGGATTTAACTTTAACCGGCAATTATTACGATGCCGGGCTGTTTGCCTATGTCAATTTCAATCATCTTTTTGCCGGATATAAACCGGACCGCCGTTTTTCGGTGTATGGTATCCTCGGCGCCGGATGGGGATTTTGGCGTTCGGCACTTACCGATGGTATTACCGGGATAACGTTGAATAGCGGAATAAAAATCGGAAATTATACTTACAAAACCAATGCTTTTGTTGTACCCGCTGGTCTCGGTGTGAACTGGCGTATTACCGACCATTGGGCCGTTAATGTCGGGGGAACCTTGCGCACGGTTTTTAATGACGATGTGGATGTGTGGCACGATGGGTTTAAATACGACCAGGTCTTTACCACGCAGATCGGAGTAACCTATCACATCCGGACTGGGTGGGGAGGCAACGTTAAAAAACAAAAAACACCGAAGAAAAATCCTTGTTGTAATGAGAAAACGGAAAAAAACCTTCCTGTAATTCCCGTTTATGATTTTGACCGGATAGCCGTGTCAACGTCTCATCCGTCACAGCCCAAAACGGCTTCACTTGCCGAAATGATTTCAAAACCGGTTTCGATGCCCAAAACAACGGTACGGAATTACGAATTCCGTGTACAAATTCTTGCTACGACCAAACCGGTTAAAAATTATACTACCTTGCAATCCAAATACCATTTGCCTTATCGTGTGGTTGAAAACCATCAAAACGGATTGTACCGGTATACCGTAGGAGCTTTTACCACCTATTCCGAAGCTTTGCGGGCGGCGAGAAAAGTCAAAAATCTTGGTGTGTTTGATGCTTTTGTAACGGCTTACCGCAACGGAAAACGTGTTCCGGTTACCCCGGAAATGAAACAATAACGGGATTAATAGAATTGTTGCTCTCCCCGTGCGTTAACAATAAAAATTCTTTCGTTGAAATCAATGTCATCGTTGGTGATAAGAAATAACCCGTTGGCGGGAACAAGGAGGGAAATTCCGCTTTTTCCCGCTTTGAAAACCGATAAGGTTTTCCAATTGCCATCCCACAAATACAAAGTGTAATTTTCTCCGGGGATCAGTTTTTCCCATGGGTTGACTTTGTGAAGCTCTACCTGCCGGTAGGATGAGAAATCGGCAGTTAAAAAAGTTTTGATTCCCTGGTTGTTCAAAATAAAGGGCCGGCCTAATCTCAGAAGTTGGTGCTTTTTGTATCCCACCGGCAGGTAAACAATGTGTTTTCCCATTTTTTTGAAAAATGCGGCGGAGTCGTGTACCGAAGTCCAGGCTACCGGCCTCCACCCGCCATCGTTAAAAACACTAAGGTAGGCATACCGGGCTGTATCGTTCAGATGAACTCCAACGGGTGCCGAAGATAATTTGTTGGTAATGTCGCTGTAATAAAAATCTCCGAGAAAGGGAGGGGTGGAGGTTTCCACTTTTTTTATGGTGTAAAGGCTGGCGCTGTCGCGGAAAAAAGTACGGCGGTAAACTTTGGCCAGACGCCCCGGTTTATGAAGGTGCCTTACGCCATGCGGATATTCCAGGATCAACTCGTTGCGATCAGGTAAAATGACTGTCGTATAGGCATACCCGAAATTGGTGTCAGCCAAAAACGGTGAATAATCCAAGGCTGCAGCAATACCGAATGCCCGCATGACTTTTACCTTGTAAATATTGATGTCGTAAAAGTTTCCGAAACCTGATTTTTCTAATTGCCGGATGTGTTGAACATTCAGGCTTTTGTTGTAATTATCTTTGAAGTCTATTTTCCGGTTGATAAGACGGTTCAAGTAAAGGGCCACATCTATGGTATGCACGGCGGGATTGTAAAACTTTTGCGGCAGGGGTCCATATGTTTTTTGAAAATAGTCTCTGAATGGTTCCGGTAATTCATTGGCCACACGATAAGGTAAAATCCACCGGTAAAAAGTAGTAAAATCATAATTTTTAGACCAGGGGAAATTCCGGTAAGCCTGAAAAGCCTTTTTGAGGTTGTTTATCAGGTATTTTCCGCTCAGGGTCTGGGCATCCATCCAAAAACTGTCGGCATGGTATATGAGGTTTCCCCGTAAGTGTTCGGTGGAATCCCATGCATGTTTTAGTGCCAAATAATTTTTGTATTTCTGCGGATCAAAGAAATAATGGTGTCCCAAGGAGTCCTGTACACTGTAAAATACCGTGTAATTTTTATCCATTTGTGCCATGAGGAGGTACAGCGCCTGTAGCCGGAGCGAATCAGGGTCTTCCACAAATTGTCCGATGGCTTTCATGAGTTCGGGTTTGTTGAGTCCGGCCTGGCCGATCACCTTTTGGACCTCCGGAGGTATGCCTTTTCTGTCCGATTTTAAACATTGCCAATGGAACAATGGCAGCGTAAGAAAAAAGAAAAAGAAAACCGTTCGTTTCATTGGATGGCTCATGAGAACTGTTTTTGATGGTTTGGCAACGATACAAATTTAGGATGATTTTTTGATTGGCCTTTTGGTACAACCTGTTTATCAAAAAAAAGGCTGTCTCCAATTGTTGGAAACAGCCTCTTTAGATAAACCCAATGGATTTTAGATGGTAGGATCAGGCGGACAGTTTGAATTATTGTTCCTTTCCTGATAAGGGTAAGGATAAAAATTCCGGTTCCTTTCGCTCACAATGTCTTTATTGGGGCTGGGGACAAAGTTGCCGTGAATACGTCTGCTGTCTTCAAGGCGCTGGCCGGTGAGGAAAAGTTCTATACAGCGTTGAATATAAATCTGATCCAGAACGGCGGTTTTGCTTGTGGCATCTCCGGTCCAGGCGCCCAGTCCGGCATTTACACCGAAGACATCATTGGTCTTTTCGCGTACGGCGTTGATTTGTTGAACAGCTTCTGAAAGTTTGTCCTGACGGGCATAGGCTTCGGCTTTAATCAGAAGCATTTCCCCGGGAAGATAAACTGGAATCTTCGCATTTCCTTTGTCGAAGAACCCTTTCAGGTTATGAATTTCGTATCCTCCGAATTCGGGGAGTGCATGCTCGTGAACGGTAGTATCCATGTAAAAGGTCAGCCGGCCATCTCCCGGCTCGGGCTGGTATTCAACATAACCTGTTCCGGGGTTAATCATAATGCCGAAATTCCACCTCGGTTTGGTGTCCGGCTGGCCATCCACGGCAAAATTATAGACGGGGTTCTTGTTTTCACTGCCATCATACCACCATTCCGATTTGGAAGTCAGATCCACTTTGTCGGCCGCAGCAATAGCATTGGCATAATCACCCAAATAAAGGTAATAACGTGCCAAAAAAGCTTCCATGGAATTTTTCAAATCGATGGTCGGAATAACTTTGTTTTTGAAATCACCGGAAATGGGATTGGCAGAAATATCGGACAGTCCACTTTTGAGTAAAGACACTGCTTCATTGAGCACTTTGGTCCGGTCGCTGAATTCGGCATTTTCGCCATTATTGATGGGGGCCTGTTCGTAATCCATGACGAGGTAACCAAGGGTCATGGCTTTCATGAATTTGGCCAACGCTTTTATGCCGCTTTTTGTCCCATCAGGCATCTCCACGTTATCTACGCTGGCGAGTATTTGTTCGGCCATTCCTTTGTCGCGCAATAATCGGCTCCAAAGGCGCGAAACACCGGCATTTTCACCACTCAGTGCGGTACCGCCGTAGGTGAGTTCCATGGGGGTGACGTAGGTACTCGAAACCCCGAATTCACGGGTTGTAATGCCGGGTATTTCAACGATGGGTGCCAATGTGGAGGTGGAGAAATGTTGTACCATTCCGATGCTGGCAGCTATCAGCCCATCTTTATCCTGAAATATTTGGTCGCTGGAAGGGGCATTGATATTGGGGAAATCCTTTTTACAGGAAGTCAATATCACGGCTGCCAAAACCATTATGCTGAATATTTTTGTTATGTATTTCATAGTCAAAAGAATTTTTGAATTAATTAAATGTAGCTACAATACCAAAACGGAAGACTTTCGGTATGGGGACGTTGGCCATATCCTGTCCGCGAACGCCGTTGCTTTGGCCTTCGGTATTTACTTCCGGGTCGAATCCCCAGTAATGATCCCACGAAACCAGATTGCTTCCGCTCAAAGAAAATTTCAAGCTGCGTACCCAATTATTTTTGAGTTTCAGGTCGTAACTCAGTGAAACATCCCTGAGTTTGACAAACGATCCGTTGTTGATAAACGACTGGTAGATAAAGAACCGTGGGAAGGAACTGCCTTTCGGAATTTCGCCACGCAGCTCCTGAGCCGTTGCCTGGCCGCCGGGGAAGAGGTAAAACATGCGCTGGTCCCAATCCATAACGTTGAATCCTTGGACCATGTCAACCTTTACAAACAACGAAAGATTCTTGTAGGTAAAGGTATTGGAAATCGAGCCGATCCATTTGGGGTTGGGGTCGCCAATGATTTTTTTCAGGTTGATCCCCTTGGGTTGTCCGTTGGCATCATAATCCTGAACTGCTACGGGGATGACTTCCCCATCAGGTAGTTTTTTGTTTTCATAGTGTCCTTTGGCCCTTTGTACAAAACCTCTGCTGTCAAGTAAAAGAGAACCATCAGGATTCGTAGCATAAAAATAGCCGTAAAAAACGCCGAGGGGTTGTCCCGATTGTGCAATGGAGGTACCCCACATGCCGAGGTCGATTTTGCCACCGACTACGTGGGTGACCAGGTTGTGGTTTTGGCTGAAGGTGGCCGTAATATTCCAGGTAAAGTTTTTCTTTTGAATGGCAGTTCCCCTCAGGGCCAATTCCCACCCTTTGTTGGTCATGCTGCCCACGTTTTCGTAACGACTGCCGTAACCGGTGGAAGGTGCCAGGCTGCGAAGTAACAGCAGGTCGGTTATGTCTTGTTTATACCATGTGAAAACAATACCGAGACGGTCGTTAAACAAGCCCATGTCAAAACCGGCTTCAAATTCCGTTTGACGCTCCGGTTTTAAATCCGGATTTCCCGAACGAATGGGAGCCACCAAACCGGTTTGTCCGTTAATGGGGGCCAGATCGTAACTGGTGTATATGGAGTAAGGCGCTAAAGCCGATAGGTTTCCGGCTTGTCCGTAAGAGGCCCTGATTTTAAACATACTCACCACATTGCCCAGGCTGTTTTTAAAGAAATTTTCTTTGGATAAAAGGTAGGAAGCCGAAGCTTTGGGATAGAACTGGTTCCGCTCGTTCTCTCCGAAAGTGGAAGCACCATCCCAACGTCCGGCAAGCGTAACAAAGATTTTTTCTTTAAAACCAAAAGTTTCCTGCAAAAATCCGCCCCATATCGAACGTTTGGTACGATAATCGGAACGTCCGGTCAGCGTACCGGCATCCGTTACTTTGGCTACCGGTGCCAAATGGTTGGTGCGGATGGCAAAATATTGTGATTCATCGTATTGATACGTATATCCTGCTCCCGTTACCGAAGTGATGGAAGGCGAAATATTGAATGAATAGGAGGCGTTTAAATCGGAGTTGTACATGGTAGTGGCCATGGTGGCTTTTTCCGATACGCCATAAGGTTTGGTGTTAAAACCTACCGGAATAAAGAGCCGGGCATCATTAAAAGCATGGTCATACCCAAAAATATAGGTAATGTTAAAGCCTTTTAACGGGGTGAATTTCAATTGAATATCACTCAATGTGCGAGAGTTCGACTGGGGTGCTTCAATCCGGTCCACCGCTTCATAAGGATTGGCCATCCATCCAATGTTCGGGTAAACGCCATTGACCGGTCTGGGGTCTTTGGAGTTGTCGGCAAATAGGAGGCTGGTAATCGGTCCGTAATTTTTTCCGTTGGGCATCTCGTTGCTTGCGTTTCGCGAAATTGTTGTCCCTACCGAAACTGACATCCAACGATTGATGATTTGATCCAGACGAACCCTGAAATTGTAACGGCTGAAGTCGGTATTCCGCAAAATGCCTCCATTATAAAGTTGAGAGGCCGAGAAGATATATTTTGTATTTCCTTTACCTCCGGCAACAGAAATATAATTTTCAGTACCATAGGCTTTTGTGAAAATGTAGTCCTGGTAATTGTACCGCGTGGCCGGAATGGTCTGTGTGGGATTGTTCGGGTCCCATTTTAACGGGGCATCGTTCCAGGGCAGGATTTTACGAATTTGGTTCATGTTCACACTGGTGGAAAAGGTAATGACCGGTTTTCCGTTTTTCCCCCTTTTGGTAAAGATTTGTACTACGCCGTTACTGGCTCTTGAACCGTAAATGGCAGCGGCTGCAGCCCCTTTCAATACTTCAATATGGTCAATTTCGTTCGGATCGATGTCCACCAACCGGTTTTGGGTATATCCTCCCAAATTGATCAGCTGGGTGGAATTGTTGTTTACAATAACCCCATCAATAATATACAAAGGATCAGAACTTCCGACCACGGTACTGGCACCCCTTAAACGGACCGAAATTCCGCCGGCAGGATTTCCGGAATTGCGCATAACCAAAGCACCGGCCACATTGCCTTGTAAGGCGGCGTCAATGCTTAGCGGAGCACCTACTTGGATGTCTTTGCTGCTGACGGTGGAAATGGAGTTTCCCAAATGACTCTTTTTGGTAAATCCCGAAACCCCGGTAACCACTACTTCGTTTAACCGTGTAATGTCGGGTGCAATGGCTACGTTCAAGGTGATGTTGGTGTTGTTGCCCAATACCAGTTTTTTGACCACTGTTTTGTAACCTACCGTACTGAAAGCCAGTTGATATGCTCCCGGTTTTAATTTGGCCGTAAAATCGTACCGGCCGTTGCGGTCAGTGGCCGTACCCATGTTTTCATTGACAATGAGTATGGTAGCACCCGGAATGGCTTCATTGCTTTTGGCGTCGGTTACCGTCCCCCTAAAATGGTAGGTAACTGCACCTCCTGTTTGGGCCATGATGCTTTGGTTTCCAAAGAACAGCCCGGACAACAGGATTGTAAACAAAACTTGCGTAAAAATTTTTTTCATGCAAAATAGTTTTTAGGTGAATAATAAAATAAAAAACGATAGGGGAAAATGTTACATCCCCCTATTTTCCGTAATGTGGTATTAAATTAATTAATTTAAAAACGCAACAATAGTAAAATTTTCAATTGCCAAAACATTGTGAAAAATATTTCACAACTTTTCAAAGAAATGTGAAAATTTTAAAAAGTGACACTCGCGGTGTCTAACTTCTCTTTTTTGTCTTAAAATTACTGGTGTTGTGTGGATATTTTAATAATAGAGATAAAAAATTATAGTTCACTATGTTACAAGCTATCTTTGACTTATTGATTTGAATATCGAATACCGATCTTAGACTTTAGAGATAGCTTCCCTCCGCAAATCATTATTCGTTCAACGGTGTTCGGTATTCATTTTTTGATAATTGTTCTTCTGCCTGCCTGGCTAACGCAGGCAGGCCCGCTGTCGGCAGCGAAGGGTACATTATTAGGGCGGGGTTGTGTCGCGGGATGGCCGGTCATGCCCGGTAACGCATCAGTGCTGTCTTAAAATGGTAAATAAGCATCCCGTTGGTTGCTTTTAATTAATAATTATCTTTGCGGCTTGGAAAAAAGAGCTATTCATTGAAAGGATTTGTAACAAGAACTTTAACGGGAGCTGTTTTCGGCCTTTTGGTCATAGGTTCTATTCTTTGGTCACCGTGGGCCTTCTTTCTGCTGATGGGAGTATTTGTTTTTTTGGCTTTGGGGGAATTTGTAAAACTTTTTCCATCCCATCCGCCTGTTCAGGGAACCCTGATATACTTTTTCCTCGGAATGGCTGTTTATGTTTTGGTCGGACTTACCGGAATGAATGTGTTGGATATTTCCAATCTTTTGTTGGTGTTTCTCAGCTTTTTTCTCCTGATGGCGGTAGAGCTTTTCCGGCAGCCTCATCCGTCGTGGATGCAAATGGCCGCCGGTTTTACGGCTTTCATTTATATTTCAACACCTTTCGGGATGATGAACGGCTTGTTTTGGCTGCATAATGCAAACATCAGTTTTCCATGGGTTTTATTGGCATTGTTTGTTCTGGTGTGGACCAATGATGTTTTTGCCTACCTTATTGGTTCGGCCTTTGGGAAGCATAAGCTCTACCCCAAATTGTCCCCCAAAAAAACATGGGAAGGCAGTTTGGGCGGTTTTATTTTTACGTTGGCTGCTGCCTGGCTTTTTAGTTTTTATGCCACCAACCTCGCACTTCGCCAGTGGTTATGGCTGGGAGCCATAATTTCGGTAACGGCCAATCTCGGTGATCTTGCAGAGTCATTGTTAAAACGGAATGCGGGGAGAAAAGATTCCGGTAAAATTCTTCCGGGGCATGGCGGTGTTTTGGACCGTTTTGATGCCGTTTTGTTTGCCACCCCGTTTGTATTTTTCTATCTGTATATTTTATGAAGTTTCACAAAGAAGGATATAAAATTATTCGCAATTCCTTTTTAATCAATGGGATGATTGTTGCTGCGCTGGCGTTTTTGCCGTTGCCCGGCATACTTAAAATTATTTTTATTTCCATATTTACCCTTCTTTTTGCCTGGACGCTCTTTTTTTTCAGGGTGCCCAACCGCAAAACCCATAAAGGCAATCATGTATTGTCTTCGGCCGATGGAACCATTGTGGCGGTAGAGGAGGTTTTTGAACCGGAATATTTCAAAGAAAACAGGCTGCAGATTTCTGTGTTTATGTCAGGCTTCGATGTGCATGTCAATTGGTATCCGTTTGATGGTACCATACGCTATACCAAATATCACGAGGGTAAATACCTTTTTGCCCGACATCCCAAATCTTCGGAACACAACGAACGCAGCTCCATTGTGCTTGAAAAGGAAAAAGGTAAAGATGTGCTTATCCGGCAGGTGGCAGGTATCATGGCCCGCCGGATTGTGTATTACTCCAAAGTGGGGCAACGGGTTGAACAGGGCGAGGAGATTGGCATGATCCGTTTCGGTTCGCGGGTGGACTTTTTCCTGCCTGTAACAGCCAAACCTGTGGTGAAAATCGGCGACCGTGTGTGGGCCAAAAAGACGGTAGTGGCCTATTTTTCCTGACCCGTTTCCGGTTCGGTCAGTGTATCCGGCAGTTTTATCAACCGGAACCCCTGAATGCTTAACCAGTTCCAGTAAGTATTTTCAAAATCATCGCCTTCCGACCCAATCCGTTCAAACCGGTACCGGGTGCTGAGAGCCTGTTGGGTGAATGCCGGCAAGCAAGCAGGGAATTTTTTTCCGTAAAGGTAAAGAGCCCTGAGAAAATAATAGGTCATATCAAATCCCAAAACGCCGTACTTTTCGGGAGAGGTGGCAAAACGGTTGTAAAATTCGGTGTTGAAACGGTGGAAAGCGGGTGCATGGTAATCGACATAATAACTGGATGGATAAGTCGTCTGCATGTTGTTCATCTGATGCAGGTTAAGCGTTCCAAGCGATTCCCACAGCGGCAGACCGATCATTTTTATCCTGAAAGTGTCGCAAAGTACATTGAGCCGGTTCATGGCATCCATGACAAATGATTTTTGGGTGCCGTACAATATGACGAGGTTGGTGCGTAATACCGAAGCGTTTTTTTCAAACGGATGCAAGCTGTCTTTGGCGTAATCGATGTACACGAGACTGTTGGCGAAAGCGCTGGTGTCATATTCCGTTTCTTTTAGGTCTTCGGGGTTTACCCGTTGGTTCTCAAGATAATAACTGTTTAAGGTGTCGCTAAAAGTGATTTTTAAAACCGGCAGCGTATCGGCAGCTTCCGGATATTCCTTCAATATCTGTTCCCGCTCCTCATTTTTGTTGCGTTGCGTAACGGCAATGCCCGTATTGATCAAGTCCAGATTGGAAAAATAGACCGAATCGGGCAATACCTTCCGGATACTGTCGCGTAAGGTATTCACCATATCCGCATCTTTATAAACGGTTTGCGAGATAAGAAAGACTTTGTCTTGTTTGTATTTTTTACTGATAAGGTGTATGAGCTGAGGCAGTTCCTGATGTTCGTCCGGGGTTACTTTGATGACATGCTCATGCTGATGCAGAATCTCCGTGCGGAAAGTGAGCGGGTTGACAATGGGTATGCCGAAGTGGTCGGCGAAGAGTGCCACCTGTTTAAAACTGCGGCTGTAAAAAGGCCCGATAATCAAATTCATGTTTTTCAACTCGGGACGGGTGAGTACTTTGGCCGTTTTGGTGAGGGTTTGGTCCACATCATAAACATGGAGTTCGAGCTGCATCCCTTGCCGGCGAAGCGAATCAGAAGCAATGAGAGCTCCTTCCAGGAATTTGATGAAACGGAACGGGGCAAAATTTTTCTCTTGCCGGATCATGAATTCCGTCCTGTTTATGCTGTCGGTTTCTTCGAGGTACAACGGCACCATCAAAGCCACCTGAAAAAGCCGTTTGTGTTCGCGGGGCTGGCAATGTGCAATACCCACAATGGGAGAAACCGGCTTTTCTTCCACCGTTTCTTTTTGTGCAGAAGCTTCTTTCTTTTGTTGCTCTTCACGTGCCAGCAACAAGGCCTGTTGCCCAACCGGAATGCGAACTACCTGACCGGGAAGTACTTTTTTGCCCACCGCAGGGTTGCTGCCAAACAATGTGTGTACATCGGTTAAAAAGAGTTTGGCTACCTTTTTAAGGGATATTTTTCTTTGGGCTTGGTAATAAACAAAATCAGTGCTTATTTTTTTTTTTGGTATCCGGATAACCTGTCCTGTTTTAATGTGGCTGGTAAGTCCGGGATTGGCCTCATATAAGTCGGACAGTTTCACTCCGTATTCGCGTGAAATACTGTAGAGGGTTTCCTTTTTTTTCACTTTATGGGTGAGGAAAGGCTGCGTTTGGGAAACCTGTTGTTGGGTTTGGATTGTTTTTGGCCGTTTTGTTTTTGGCCGGAGGACTTTGGCACCGTGGGCCGCTCCCTCGTATTTCAGCGCCTTTTCCAGTTCCTGTTTCGAGGGGTGGTAACCGGGTACTTTGGCTGTTACCGGAAGTCGTAGCCGTTCTCCCTGAAAGGCACTGATTAGCCCGGGATTGACCGATTTCAGTTCGTTTTCGGTAATGCCGTATTTACGGGCAATGCTTTTGAGGGTTTCACCGGCTACCACCACATGCCGGTAATCTTTTATTACCGGGATGTCGGGATTAAAAGTTCCCGGGGCCATTGTCCGGGCTTTTTTTCTTCCCATGGACGGGTTCGCCTTTTTGACCGGTTTGGCTTTTGCCGGCATTGAAGTGTGGGTAACCGGCGGCAAGACAGGCTTCGGTGGCTCCAGCCCGCCGGTATATCTTTTGGAGGCCGCTTGGCCGGTGACTTTTCCATCCAAAACCGGAAAAGCACTCTCTACCGGAATCTTTACATATTCGCCTTCTTTCAACGGACTTTTGATGCCCGGATTGGCCAATAAAATGTACCGCTTGGGTATCAGATAAATGGAAGCAATATGGTCGATGGTTTCCCCGGCCGCCGCTACGTGATAAAAGAAATCAAATTTGGATGCTTTTACCTCGTGGGTAATTTCTGTTTCTTTATTGACTGTAGGGATCCATATTTTTTGCCCTGTCCGGATACCTTGACGGGTTTCCGGATTGGCATAATATATTTCATCCAGGCCCACATGATAGGCTTTGGCAATAGAATAAAGTGTTTGCCCTTTTTTTACGGTGTGCACGTAATATTGTTTACCGTCACGGGTTTGAATGTCGTTACTGATGGAAATTTTTACGGTCTGACCGAACATTACGCCGGTCATGAACAATAAACCAAGTAAGAGCCCTTTTTTTATCATGATGATTCTCTCTTCTGCCGTTTCAAAATTAAAAAGATTTTCCGATCAAACCTCCCGTTTGCTGTTTTATTGTTTTGCTGCCGGATGAACTGCCCGGAAATCTCTTCCCAAAACTACTCCCATTCAATGGTGGCCGGCGGTTTGGAACTGATGTCGTACACCACACGGTTTACTCCTTTGACACGGTTAATAATATCGTTGGAAACCTGCGACAGGAAGTCGTAAGGCAAATGCGACCAATCTGCCGTCATACCATCGGTCGAACCGACCGCCCGCAGTGCGACCACATTTTCGTAAGTGCGTTCATCGCCCATAACACCTACCGAATGAATGGGCAACAAAATGGCTGCGGCCTGCCAAACTTTGTCGTAAAGACCATCTTTTTTTAAACTTTCGATAAAAATATGGTCCACTTCCTGCAGGATACGAACTTTTTCGGGAGTCACTTCACCGAGAATCCGGATGCCGAGGCCGGGCCCCGGAAAAGGATGACGCTTCAGTAAGCGGGATGGCATGCCCAAAGCTTTGCCAATCCGCCTGACTTCGTCTTTAAACAAAGTGTTGAGCGGCTCCACCACTTTCAGTTTCATAAAATCGGGTAAACCGCCCACATTATGATGCGATTTGATGGTGGCTGATGGACCGTTTACCGACACCGACTCAATGACATCCGGATAAATGGTGCCTTGTGCCAGCCATCGGACATCCCGTATGCGATGGGCCTCGCGGTCAAAAACTTCGATAAATGTTTTGCCAATGGCTTTGCGTTTTAACTCCGGGTCGGAAATGCCTTTTAAAGCTTTCATAAAGTCCTGTGCAGCATCGACGCCTTTTACGTTAAGGCCCATGTGGTGGTACGATTCCAAAACGGAACGAAATTCATTCTTTCGCAACAACCCGTTGTCCACAAAAATACAGTAGAGGTTTTTGCCGATGGCTTTGTGCAGCAAAACAGCCGCTACCGACGAATCAACACCACCCGAAAGGCCGAGGACGACCTTGTCGTTACCCAACTTTTGGCGCAGGCCGGTAAGGGTGGTTTCGATAAAAGAATCGGGAGTCCAGTTTTGCGAGCAGCCGCAAATGTCCACCACAAAATTTTTTAACAATTGCGTTCCTTCTTCGGAGTGATAAACTTCGGGATGAAACTGGATGCCGTAGGTGGGTTCTCCTTCGATTTTGAAACCCGCTACCTTGACGGTGGCGGTACTGGCAATTACACGGTAGTTGCGGGGCAATCTTAAAATGGTATCGCCGTGCGACATCCACACCTGACTTCCTTTCGAAATATTCTGCATGAGTTTGCAGGATGTGTCCCGGTAGCCAAGACGGGCACGCCCATATTCCCTTATTTCGGAGGGCATAACCTCGCCGCCGTCCTTTTGGGCGAGAAATTGTGCTCCGTAGCAAACCCCGAGTAACGGGTATTTGCCGCGTAGTTCCGAAAGATCGGGAACGGGGGCTTCTTTATCGTGAACCGAGTAAGGACTTCCCGATAGGATGACTCCCTTGAGGGAGCTGTCGGGTGGCGGAATTTTGTGGTAGGGATGAATCTCGCAATAAACGTTCAACTCCCGCAGCCGGCGGGCAATAAGCTGGGTGTACTGGGAGCCGAAATCAAGAATAAGAATGGTTTCTTTCATGCGGCAAAGATACGCAGATTGAACCGGTTGAAAGGACGTATGGAAAAAAATTACCCACTTTGTTTTAACATTTTCTGTTTCCCTTTAACAAACATTAACAACTTAAATCATAGTCAGTTTATATATTTGCACGACAAATTGAAAAAAATCATTACCCATGTTAGAAACGGATATTCGTGAACTGAACGAAAAAATTCAAAAAGAGAGCCAGTTTATTGATTTGATTAAACTGGAAATGAACAAAGTGATTGTGGGACAGGCCCACATGACCGAACGGCTGCTCATTGGTTTGCTCGGCAACGGGCATATCCTGCTGGAAGGGGTGCCCGGTTTGGCAAAAACATTGGCCATCAACTCACTGGCTCATATCATTGATGCCAAATTCAGCCGGATACAGTTTACGCCCGACCTGCTGCCGGCCGACCTGTTGGGGACGCTTATCTACAGCATGAAAAAGGAAGAGTTTGTGGTAAAAAAAGGGCCCATTTTTGCCAATTTTATCCTGGCGGATGAAATTAACCGGTCGCCTGCAAAAGTGCAAAGTGCTTTGCTTGAAGCCATGCAGGAACGCCAGGTGACTATTGGAGACCAAACCTATCCGCTGGAAGAACCTTTTTTGGTCATGGCCACCCAAAACCCCATCGAACAGGAAGGTACCTATCCGTTGCCTGAAGCACAGGTGGACCGTT
>CAYYRE010000003.1:0-47040 GCA_964473895.1 uncultured Lentimicrobiaceae bacterium
ACAAAACCATCCTCAGGCAGAAAGATGAAAAACTCAAATTATCCAACGAACTTTTATTGGAATTTTGACTACCTTTGAGAAAGAATTTACTCACTTTAAACAATAAAAACATGCATCATCCTGCCTTAAAGAAAATACTCATGCTACTTTTTGGCGTTAGCCTTACCCTAACTGTTTTGGGACAAGCAGGAAAACAGTCTTTCGAACTATCCGCCGGTGCCATGTTTCCGCTTTCCGATCTTTCGGACAATAACCTTTCGGACAGTTCTTCAGGCGCTTCCGCTACAGGATATCACCTGCAGGTATCTTACGATTATTTGCTTTCCGACCATTTCGGGTTGGGTATTGATGTGGAATTTAACGATGCCAGATACAGTATGAACAAGGTACATAAGTATTACGACGGTATCCTGGACGATGCAAGAAAAGAGATTACCAGTACCAACGGCTGGACCATTGGCGGTATTTACATGCGCTATTTCATCCGTTTCCCTTTGGGAAATTCCGTTTCCCTTGATGTTTCGCCGTTGGTTGGCGGCATGGGCATTTATTCGCCGGCGTACAGCATTACCCGGACCAGCCTCATTCCCCCGGGTCCCAACCCCTCGTACACTTATACCAGACAAAGAAGTAAAACATTTTCCTTTGCCTATGGCATCAATACCAAAGTCAACATCAAAGTAAATCATCACGGGCTGTTCATTGAAGGCCGTGTCCTGCGATCCAAAGTCAACTTCAAACAGGTGACAGGAACCGGATTCGACGGAAGAAAATATGATCAAAGCATAAAGATGGATATTCTGTACATTACCGCATCTGTAGGCTATGCTTATTATTTTTAACGTTATGTAAGCCCTTATGAAAAAACTTCCGCTTGCCTTTTACCGGCAACCCGATGTTGTGGAAATTGCAAAACAACTGCTGGGCAAATACCTTTTCAGTCGTATAGATGGCCGGCTTACCGGCGGCATCATTGCCGAAACGGAAGCTTATGCCGGTGTCACCGACAGGGCTTCACACGCCTATGGCCACCGGCGCACCCGACGTACCGAAACCATGTACCTCCCAGGCGGGGTGAGCTATGTTTATTTCACTTACGGCATGCATCACCTGTTTAATGTGGTCACCAACCAGAAAGATATTCCGCATGCCGTACTCATCCGGGGAATTATCCCAACAGCCGGTGTGGCATGGCAAAAAAAGAGAAGAAACATGCCCCGGGGAGGTAAAAACCTCACCAACGGACCGGCAAAGGTCTGTCAGGCGCTGGGCATTACGCTGGAACACAACGCTGGAAGTTTAAAAGGGCCATTACTTTGGATTGCGGAAGACAATAGCCATCCGGAACCATTGGAAATTCTGACCACTACCCGTGTGGGGGTAGGATATGCCGGTGAGGATGCTCTGCTGCCCTACCGGTTTATTTTAAACCATCCCGACTATTTCCCATTAGATTTTAAAAAGAACATAAAATAAAAAAAACGTCCGGAAAGGTTTTCCCGGACGTTTTTCCTTAAAGTAAAGACGCACTATTTTACGCCTTTTGATAAATCAGCACCTGCTTTGAATTTCACCACTTTTTTGGCAGGAATGTTAATTTCTTTGCCGGTTTGGGGATTGCGGCCTTTTCTGGCCGACCGGGTAGAAACAGAAAAAGAACCAAACCCTACCAAGGCAACACGATCACCTTTTTTGAGGGCATCAGTGGTGGCACTGACAAAAGCATCAAGGGCTTTCTTGGCATCTGCTTTGCTCAAGCCTGCACCTGCAGCCATAGCGTCAATCAATTCAGCTTTGTTCATAATTTTTAATTTTTAATTAACATTTAAACATTTTGATGTAACAAATATAAAGGTAAAATCATCAAATGCAAGTATATCAGGCAAAAAAATCAAATAAATGTTGATAAATCCCCTATATTGTTAATAAATTGGACAGAAAAACAGGCTGCCAAAGGTTTTCAAAGCCAGTTTCACAGAAAAATCCAACCATCATCCAGGTGGAATCCGCGAAGCAATTCCTTTACAGGCAAACGTTTTTTGCCTGGCAATTGCAACTCGTGGAGTTGGATATAACCGCCGGCAACGGCCACTTTTATCCAACTTTTTCCATCTGTTTCCACCGTTCCGGGATGGAGCTGTTCACCGCCATATTCTTTCGAAGCTTTATATATTTTAACTTGAATGATTTCCTCTTCCGGCGACTTTAAAAAGGAGAAAGCACACGGAAAAGGGCTTAAACCGCGAATAAAATTATGTACCGTATCCGGATCGTTGTTCCAATCGATGCGGCAATCCGGTTTAAATATCTTAGGTGCTGTTTTTAAAACAGTATCCGGTGAAATCAATGTATTTTGATCGATGGGGGTAATGACCCCTTTACGCAGGCCTTCTATGGTTTCCACCAGGAGTTTTCCGCCGGCCACCATCATCCTGTCATGCAATTCACCAACCGTTTCATCCGGACCGATTTGAATTTTTTGCTGCAAAAGGATATTTCCCGTATCTATTTCTTTTTGAAGTAAAAAGGTGGTCAGTCCGGTCTCTTTTTCTCCGTTTATGATGGCATGGTGAATGGGTGCTGCACCGCGGTATTGCGGCAAAAGGGAAGCATGGAGGTTTATGGTCCCCAGGGGAGGCATGTTCCATACCTGTTCGGGCAGCATACGAAAAGCCACCACCACCTGTAAGTCGGCATGCAGCGCTTGCAGTGCTTCCAAAAACGCAGGCGACTTCAATTTTTGTGGCTGCAAGATTTTCAACCCTTTCTGAAGGGCAAATTTTTTTACGGCCGGAGGGGTTAGTTTTTTCCCCCTTCCGGCTGGTTTATCGGGAGCAGTAACAACCCCTGCCACCTGATATCCGGCCTTCAACAAAGCATCCAACGATGCCACGGCAAAGTCCGGTGTACCCATAAAAACAATCCTTACATCTTCTTTTTTTATGATCATACGTCAATTTTCTGTTGTACGAAAATAGACAAATAAAAAAACCTGACGGTTTCCCATCAGGTTTTTTTATTTGAACCTTTTTTTTATTTATTCCTTTTCCGCTCTTTGGCGCGGGCAATATATTTTTCGATATTTCTTGCCTCAAGGCTTTTGTAGTAATCTTGTTGAATTCTTTTGTAAGCGGCAATGGCATCATCATAGTTCCCCATTAACTCATCCAATTCACCGGCTTTCAACAGAAAAAGCGGGCTTGTAAACTCATTGTCCCTGAGGTTGGCCGCCTCCATATAATAACTCAGCGCTTTGGCTTTGTCCCCTTTTTCGAGATAGGCATCCCCGAGTGCCCCTTTGGCCATGGGGCCCACCATCTCATCATCGCTATCAAATTTTTTCAGGTATTTAATAGCATTATCAAAATTACCCTTTTTCAGAAAACAAATACCGGCATAATAATTGGCCAGGTTTCCGGCTTTGGTTATGCTGTACATTTTGGCAATATCCACAAACCCCAGGTTATTTCCATCCCCGTAAAGGGCTTTATCCAGCGAATCGGCCTGAAAATAATGTTGTGCCATATAAATTTGCTCCTCGGCAGATTTTTCTTTGGGCTGCAGGTAATATTTTTTGAAACCAAAGAATCCCAAAACCACGACCACCAAAACGGCGACAATAATCGTCAGAAGCTTCTGGTTTTCAACAATAAACTCTTCTGTTTTTGAAAGCGATTGTTCAATATTTTCAAACTGCTGCTGTGTTTTTTCTTCTTTCTGTTTCTTTTTCGACATTGTACAGATTTTTTTGAGCTTGCAAAAGTATATTTTTATTCGATATAATAAAACAGGCCCTTGCAATTTTTTATCTTTGTCATTGAAAAAATGGAAAAACATCCTTTCCATGAAGGGCTATTGAACAAATCCTTATGAAAAAAAACATTATAGCGGTACTTCTTATTTTACTGTCGGCCTCTTTTCAACAGGCTAAAGCCGGATGGTATATCACCGAACAAAGTAGAGACCGTTTCGGGAACCAATCGTTCAGTACCACTTTTATCCAGGACAGTATTATTCGTTTTGACCGTCCCACTTCCATTAGCATCATTAACCTGCACAGTCGTACCATAACCCTCATTTTTGCCCAGCACCGGGCCTATTGGAAAGGAACCGTAGCCGGCCTGGCCGCTGCCACTGCACAAATGGCCCTGGAGCAACTTACCAAGTTGCTGGCCTATGCCCCGGAACAGAAAAAAGCAGCCATCCAAAAAGCCATTAATTCCTTTAAAAAAAACCAGTTGCAACCCGACAGTTTACGGATATTTTCCGTTGTAAAAGTGGTGAATACCGGCATAACCGATACCCTTTTGGGATACCCTGCAAAAAAATACAAGATCATTATCGACAGTACATTAAAACAAGTTGTCTGGGTTACCTCCCGCGTAAAACCTTACCACGATACCGACATGGACAAGCTTATGGCCTTTAGTAAAGCCATGAGCCCTTTTGCCATTGAAAACAGTCTGGGCCACAGTGCCGCATACATGCAATTATTGCACAGGGGATATATCCTGAAATCGGTGAATTACACCTCGGATGGCAATAAGATGGTGACCACCGTTACACAAATCAAAAAAACAAAGATTCCGGAATCCATTTTTCAAATTCCGCCGGGATATATACAAAGTTCACTCGAAAATATGATGATGCTCGACCTAAAAAACAACGTACTCGACCCGAAAAACATAGCACCGGACACCCCTTCCCCTGGCGCTCCACCACCCTTGCCCGAAAATGGAAATACACCGAATTATCATTTAAATCATCCGTATCATGAATAAAATCAGCTTCTTTCTCCTTGGTTTTCTCTGTTTTTTCTTTGGAAACCCGGCATTTTCGCAAGACAGTGCCCAAGTAAAAATTTCTGTTCATCGGTTTCTTCTTGTAGGGCCACAAGCAGTGCAAATGCCTGCTTTTCATAAACAGCCCAACATGGAAGGAAAGGTTTTTCAGCCTATGGACCTGTTGAAATTTTCTCAAAAAAAAGTCACCGACCCCATCGCCGGCAAGGTTTTCTTAAAAACCGGAAACCATTCGCTCAACTGGGGTTCTGTTCCTTCCGGCAGCATGTTAAAACCGGATACATCGGCTTCCTTCTCCATTTTCCGTCAAGCTTTCTACCTGCAAGCCAACCGTTATTTGGAAATACAACTGGAGGCCAAAAGCGCGATCCCTTTTGAGGTCTTCGTCCAAAACAAAAAGAAAACTTTCAATACGGGTTTTCAGAAAAAGGCCGTCACCAAAAAGACCACTTTAAAACTTACCCCCGGAAAATATCTTGTAATGGTCAAATCATTGGCTAAAAAAGATGACACATTAAAGCCGGTACAAATCACCCTGACTTTCAAAAAAACGTTCACCCGGCAGGCACTCACCCTTTCGCTTTCGCCGGAACAGTTTATGGACATTCCTCATTTGTTGCTGGGACAAAGGCTTACTTCGGTCTTGCTGAGCGATGACGGAAAACTCATCCTCCTCAGTTATGCGGAAACTTATCCCCCGAAAGGGAAAACCGAACGCTGGTTCGAGGTGAAAAATATCTCCACCGGGCAAATCCTTTTTTCTTCGCGGCACAGCAACAGAAACCAACCGGCATGGGTTCCCGGGGAACACAAAATCACTTATGTAGCCAAACAAGGCAATGCTTCCTTTTTAATGCAGTATGATTTGGCCAGCCGCCGGGAAGAAAAACTCATGAAGACCCCGGAGCGTTTTGCAGGATACCGCTGGAGCCCGAAAGGAAGTTACATCGTTTACCGGATACAGGAAAAGTTTGAAAAAAATAAAACCGGTGTTTTCAAACTGGAAGGAATGTCCGACCGTTGGCCCTGGTACCGGCAACGTACCCAGCTATACCTGCTAAACATGGCTGATGGCAGCCAAAAACAGCTCACTTATGGTTATTTATCCAACAACTTGCAAGACATTTCGCCGGACGAAAGTCATATTCTCTTCTCGCAAAGCTTTCCGGATTACAAACACCGGCCCTACACCCGCCAGATCATGATGCAGATGAATGTTTCCACCGGAAAAGTGGACACCCTTTGGAATACCAATTTCGGAGGAAATGCCGTTTACTCGCCTGATGGAAAACAATTGCTTGTCACCGGAAGCCCGGCCATGTTTCACGGAGCCGGTATTCATTTAAAGAGGGCAAAAATCCCCAATGATTTCGATATCCAGGGATATATTTACACCATTGCCACCCAAAAAGTAGAACCGGTAACCAAAAATTTCAATCCCTCCATCGAAAACGCCTGGTGGAATCCGGTAGATCAGAAAATCTATTTCAGGGCCACCGACCGGACGTATGTTGACCTTTGGCAATACGATCCTTCCACCCGTTCGTTTAAAAAACTACCCGTAAAAAACGATGTGGTGACCCGGGTCTCTTTTGCCGGCAACGCCCCCGATATGGTCTATTGCGGAAGTAACATCTCCTACCCTGCTACCGGATGGTATTATGACCTGAAAAACGGAAAGCAACAAAAAATTGCCGATCCGGAGAAATCGTTTTTTGCCCACGTAAAGTTTGGCAAAACAGAAGACTGGAACTTTAAAAACAAAAAAGGCATCACCATAGAAGGCCGGGTTTATTATCCACCCGATTATCATCCCGGAAAAAAATATCCGCTATTGGTTTATTATTACGGGGGAACGGTACCCACCACACGCGACTTTGGCGGGCGTTACCCTAAAAACCTGTTTGCAGCCATGGGATACATTGTATATGACTTGCAGCCCAGTGGTGCTACAGGGTATGGCCAGGATTTCTCCGCTCTGCATGTCAACGGTTGGGGCAAAGAAAATGCCAACGATATTATTGAAGGCACCAAAAAGTTTTTGGCGGCCCATCCCCAGGTAAATCCCCATGCGGTGGCCTGTATGGGTGCTTCTTATGGGGGTTATATGACCATGTGGCTGCAAACGCAAACCGACATTTTTACTACGGCCATTGCCCATGCAGGGATCAGCGATATTACCTCATACTGGGGACAAGGATATTGGGGATACCTTTACAGTGCCACCGCTTCGGCCAACAGCTTTCCGTGGAACAATAAAAAACTGTATGTCGATCACAGTCCTTTGTTTCTTGCCGACAAAATACACACGCCGCTGTTGTTGCTGCACGGTACCGCCGACACCAATGTACCCACCGGCGAAAGCATTCAGCTTTACACGGCTTTAAAATTGCTCGGCAGACCGGTGACACTGGTGGAAATCGAAGGCCAGAACCATCACATCATCGATTATAACAAACGGATTTTATGGCAAAAAACCATTTTTGCCTGGCTGGCCAAATATTTGAAAAACCAGCCCGAATGGTGGAACGCCATGTATCCTAAAAAACATTTATAACACCGGAAGCTTCCTATGGATTTTGAAACAAAAAAGCAGTTTTTCGATTTTCTTTCGGGATACCTGACGGAAAACAGAAGAAAACTTTTCGATCAAGTGATTCAATACCGCACGCGCCACATTACGGTCGTGCTCGAAGACATATACCAACCGCACAATGCCAGTGCCGTATTGCGTAGTGCCGACCTGACGGGAATACAGGATATTCATATCATTGAAAACCGTAACCGTTACGAAGTCAATCCGGAGGTGGCCATGGGCTCCTCCAAATGGCTGAATCTGATCAAATACAATGAAAAGGAAAACAACACCATAGAGGCCTATCGAGCCCTGCGCCAAGCAGGTTACCGCATTGTAGCCACCACGCCGCATAAACAGGACCAGACGCTGGAAGAAATTCCCCTAGAGGGGAAAATGGCGTTGGTTTTCGGAACCGAATTAAAGGGACTTTCCGAAACAGCCATAGCCCAAGCCGACGAATACCTCCGGATTCCCATGTACGGCTTTACCGAAAGCTACAACATTTCGGTTTCGGCTGCCTTGTCGCTTTTTACACTGACCGAAAGGTTGCGTAAATCAACCGTACCCTGGCAACTCAGCGAAATGGAAAAACTGGACATCCTGTTGGAATGGGCCAAACGATCCGTAAAACATGCCGATTTGTATGAAAAAGAATTTCTTCAAAAAAGAAAAAGCAAGGAATAGGTTTGGAAACTTTTGAATTTTTCATAATTTTACGGCAGTAAAACTAATCAAATCATTTATTTAAAAATAAAAGATCATGGGAAAAGGTGACAAAAAAACCAAAAGAGGTAAAATTGTAAACGGATCGTACGGAAGGTTGAGAAAACGGAAAAAGAATAAAAACAAATATGTAAAACCTGTTGTTGCCGAGACCAAAAAGGAAGAGGTTGTTGAGGTTGCCGAAGAAAAAGCAAAACCCAAAAAAACCACAGCAAAAAAAACAGCAACCAAAAAAGCCACCACCAAAAAAACAACTACTAAAAAAACAGTAGCTAAAGTGGAAAAAGAAGAAAAAAAGACCACGACCAAGAAAACGGCAGCAAAAAAAACGACAGCTAAAACCAAGGAAAAAACCGAAGAAAAACCTAAAGAGGAAAACGCTGAATAAATTTTTAAACGGGGCCAATGCCCCGTTTTTTATTTCCGGACAAATGCCCTGGCCAGTGCCTTAAAGCGGTCACCACGGTGTTCAAAATTATGATACCTGTCATAACTTGCCGCAGCAGGCGAAAGAAGACAACAGGAAATAGCAGATATGGTTTTCAGTTTATCGAAAACATCGGAAAGGCTCTCCACCGGGAAAAGTTTTTTTCCGCTACCGGCATTCCTGAAAAGCGTATACATCCGCTCTCCGGCTTTTCCCATAAAGAAAAAGTATTGCACATGGGAGGTCTGCAAAAAGTCGACCAACACGCCATAATCCAGCCCGCGGTCATATCCTCCGAGGATTAAAGCATCGGTTTCCGGAATGCTTTTTACAGCTTCGATGGCCGATTGCGGAACCGTTGAGATGCTGTCGTTATAAAAATCCACTCCGCCGAATTTACCCACATATTCCAAACGATGAGGCAACGGGTTGAATCCCTCCAGCGCTTCCGGCAATTGTTCATACGAAACACCCATGCTTTCCAACACTTCAAAGGCCAGCAGAATATTTTTTAAATTGTGTTCACCCTGCAAACCGGAATGTTGTAATAAATTTTTCCCTTGAAAGCGTTTCTTATCAGGTCTTTTACAAGGAAAGGACCTATTTACCTGTTCGCCACAAAAAGCAAAATCACCGGGCTTTTGGTATCTGAAAATGTTCATTTTGGCATTCCGGTACGCTGCATAGTTCCCGAAATAATCCAAATGTTCGGGAAAAAGATTGAGCAAAACCGCCCAATGGGGACTGGCATGAACAAATTCGAGTTGGTGTGCCGACAATTCATAAACCAGCCATGTGCCGCTATCGATGTTTTGAAGAAAATCAAAGGCCGGCAAACCGATATTTCCCATGAGCAATGCGTTTTTTCCGGTTTTTCGCAACAGATGGTAAATCAGGCTGACAGTAGTACTTTTGCCTTTTGTTCCCGTCACCCCAACGGTTTGCCCTCCGTAATGCTGCAAGAACAAATCGGTCTGGGAAGTGATTTTTCTTTTCACATCCTCCGAAACAGGCCCCAACTTCACCCCCGGTGATTTCATAACAAGATCATATCCCGAAAGGGCATCCAGATAGTCCTCACCAAGGTGTAAGACAGCGTCCGGCTTTTCACCGGCAATGGCCTCATTTTTGTCGGCAATACCTATTTTTAAAGAAGGGTAATTCTTTTTCAGGAATGCATATGTTGAACGTCCTTCCCTTCCGAAACCAAGGATTAAAACGGAAGTGTCTTTTGTGAAAATGGATTCAAAAGGTTTCATCGCTTCATTGCTTTTTTCAAAAGGGCCACCAGCACTTCGGGTACAAAATGTTCTGTATTCCAATGATGCATCAAAACATAAAAGGCATCCTCACCGGAAGTTGCTTTTGTCTGTAAAACACTTTGTATCAAAGGCAATGTCTGAACAGCCGGCGTTTTTTCAGCCGTTTGAAGAACAGCTGCCCGTACTTCGTTCGGGGTACCCACACATTCGAAAGGCTTTACGGCTGCCTTTCCGTCCAATGCATCCATAATTTTTTCAAGAGATGGGTCTTTTAACAGATTTTTACCGAAGATTTGTTCCAGTTTTTCCTGGGATAAAAACGGGGAGAGCATCACGTAAGTAAAAAGGCATTTGGGACACCGGCCGCACCAGCTATCCGTTTTACTGCCCACATTACAACTACGGAAACTCAAATGGTGCTGCGGATAACGTGAAAACAAAGCGGCAATCTGCAGCTCATTCAATGGCCTCAAAAAACTAAAATACTGTAGCTCAGGGTGAATATACCGGTGCAGATAAGTATTGAAATCCTGTTCAAACTCAAACGATTTGGAATACTGATGATTGACTTTTGAACCGGGGACGGTACTCTCGTTGGCACTGCTTTCGTTGGAAAGGGCAATGTACCGGCTTCCGGAAAGAAGGGCCGTCAAAGCCGAAACAAAGGCCAGCAAAGCCGAAAAAGGAGTATGTCCGTTTAAAAAACCTTGGGCATTGAGTTTTAAAAGCTGTGGATCCAACCGGCGATAAACCACCACCGACTCTTCCGTCCGGAAGCCGGCAATGTCAATGGTCCGCAGACTGGCCTCCCGTGGATTCAGCAGAAACGGCCTGACAGTGAAATCTTTTTCCTCTTTCAACAGTTCCAACGTTACCACCGAATCTTTACCGCCACCAATGGGCACCAAAACTTTCCGGTCATCCAACCCCACTGTAGCACGTACTTTGGGACTTCCCTCCGGTATCAATTCCATAAAGTGCTCCGGATCTGTTTGAATACCGTTCAGATAAAAAAACTCACCGAGACCGTGAAAATAAAGCTTCTTCCACCAGGCAACCTGCACAGTGTCCAAATCTCCGGCACGAATGACCACCCGTGGCGGACAGGCTGCTTTCCAGTAACTGATCAATTCGACCATACCGATTTGAAATGCCAAATTATCCAACAAGGCATCCGTAAAGTACGGATCGGAATAAAAAGGACGAAGAGGAATTTCCAACTCCGGTCGAAAAGAAATTTTACCGGCAAGGTCGAAAAGAAATGTTATCTTTAAACTTGTTTTTGTCCTGAAAAAGGAATAACTTTGAAACACAAAGTAAGGGTATGCTTTGCGCAGATCGAGGAACCGTTTGTGATTGTTTGCTTTATCCAAAATGGTTTGGTATGTTTTTTGATTAAAAATTGTGTGTAAAAGTAAAAGAATAAACGGAAAAATGAAAATCGACCGACTGGTACAAATACGGCCCAATGACTTAAAACCTGCCAAAGGAAGGTTGCTGCTTTCGGAGCCTTTTATGGGCGATTACTATTTTGGCCGTTCGGTGGTTCTCTTGGCAGAACACAACAGCGAAGGTTCATTTGGTCTTGTACTCAACAAGCCGGTCCAGAAACGGGTCAATGAAGTAACCGAAGATTTTCCGGAATTGGATGCTCCTTTGTTTATCGGGGGGCCGGTAGAACCCAACCGGTTGTTTTTTATTCACACTTTGGGACACGAAATCAGCGATGCCATAGAAGTAACCGACGGTCTTTTTTGGGGCGGAAACATGGAAGATGTCATTGAACTGGCTCAAATCAAAAAACTCACTCCGGAAAACAGCCGCTTTTTCCTGGGATATGCCGGTTGGGGTGCCCACCAAATGGAAGACGAACTCAGACGGAATTCGTGGGCCATTACCACCGCCACTTCCGATTTTATCTTAAAAACAGACCCTGCACTGCTTTGGAAAAAACTCACCCGGAAACTGGGCAGCGATTACCGGCTTTGGGCAAAATTTCCCATCAATCCCAGCATGAACTAACTTTGTCCAGGTAGTCATCCGTTGGACAGATTAATGCTTGATCCGTTTCCGGGGATAAATCATTTTGTATTTGGCATTGTGTTTTCCCACACTGATATCGCTTAATTTCCGTTTCAACAGCAACTTTTTAAATGCGGGAAGCCTGTCCACAAAAAGAATCCCTTCGGTATGGTCGTATTCATGCTGCATGATGCGGGCACGGATACCATCAAAGCGTTCGTTTTCATGAAATTGGAAATTTTCGTCGTAATAACTCATGTAAATGACCGGTTTTCGCAATACGTACTCATTAATCCCCGGAACACTCAGGCAACCTTCTTCAAATTCCCATTCTTCGCCTTCTTCTTTTACGATTTGCGCATTGATAAAAACACGTTTAAAGCCATCCGCTTCCGGATGCTCTTCGGCAAAGGGTTGGGCATCCACAATAAAAAGCCGGATGGCTCGGTTTACTTGTTGAGCAGCAAGCCCTACCCCGTTTGATTCGTACATGGTTTCAAACATGTCTTGTATAAGCTTTTCCAAACCGGGATAATCTTTGTCAATCATTTCCCCCTTTTTTTTCAAAGTGGGATGACCATATGCTGTAATGGGTAACATAAGATTTAATAATGTTTTACTGATTCAAGATACGATTGGAGGATCAGGGTGGCACTGATGGTGTCCACCAAAGCTTTGTTACGGCGCTTTTTCTTCCCAAGGCCACCATCAATCATGGCCTGAAAAGCCATTTTCGAGGTAAACCGTTCATCGAAACGTTCGATTTTCATATCGGGATACGTTTTCCGTAATTTTCTGACAAACGGCTCAACAAAACGGCTGGCATCCGATGGACGGTTCCTCATATCACGGGGCTCGCCAACAACAATAACATCCACCGGTTCACGCTTCAGATATCCGGAAAGATAATTCCAAATATCCTTTGCAGCAACGGTTTCCAGCCCATTGGCAATAAGCTGTAACTCATCCGTTACGGCAAGTCCGACACGTTTTTGTCCGTAATCAATTGCTAAAATCCTACCCATAATTCCGGCTGCAAAGGTAACATTTAATTGGCCCGGAAATAACCTGTAGCCATCAATTAATTGCCGCATAGGCGTAAATGATTTGTTGTTGAATGATGCAAAGGTGTTTATTTGCCGCGAATGCGCGGATGATTTTTGTTCATGAATGGCACGAAATAAAATTCATGCGGAGCAGAACAAAAAACAGAGAGAGACGGGACAGAATCCGTCACAATTTACGGATGGATAGCTTCAATTGAAACTTATGATGAGGGACAACAGGCGTTTCCAAAGATTGGGTTTTTGCAGGTTTTTCGGGCAGGTAAACGGCACACAACGTATTTTCTACATGCACCAGATGGTTTCTTTTTTCCGGCGGCGTTCCTTCCCACAAGGCGGCAAACACTTCCCAGCGTACTTTTTCGGGATTATGGGCGTAATCGTGCCACACCACCATGCTTTTATCGTGCACCAAATGTTCAAAAACCTTTTCGGTATCGCTTTTCACCGTTTCAAAATGATGGTCCCCGTCAATAAAAATCAAATCGAATTTTTGTCCCAAGCCACCGAAATCAAATGTCAGGGAATTGCCCTCCACATGCCGGATATTGGAACGTCCTTTTGAAAACAGACCCTGCATAGCGGCATATTTTCCCGAAGCCCCCTGGCGCATCATTTCTTGTCCCGAAAGGTTTAATGTGGTACACCGGGCACCGGGCACATCGGCTACATTGGCCACGCTTTCACCGCGCCAGGTGCCGATTTCAAAATAATTACACGAAGAAAATTTCCGGGCCAACCCCTTGAGTAAGGCAATATCGGTGGGTAAAGAGCCCCCGTCAAGAAAGGCAAAGGTTTCGATGGTTTCCGAAAATTCCGGAAACAAGGTTTCCCAGGATACAACCGGTAATCCGTTTTCTGAAAAACCTTTTTTCCGCATGGATGCTACCCATAACGATTCTTCTTCCAAAACACGGTTCAGCAGCCAGGGATTACGCATCAAAGCGCTAACCGCTTTCCATGTTTTCCTTATTTTTTTCATAATTTTCCAGCGTTTTTATCCGGTACATCCACACGACCAAGAGACCGGAAAGCACTTAATATTAAGTTGATATCTTTTAAAATACTGTAATCCCGGGCATACAAAACATTCAGGTTTTGCAGCGTTTTTTCATCGGGCACAGGCTCTTTTCCCATGGCAGAAGCGGCATGCAACACTCCGGGTTTCAACGGCGGCAAATGGATGTCCCCCGTGTTTACGGACGCATACCCCACCCAGCTGCCGGATCCCCACAGAACCCTGAAAATATTCTTTAGAAATCCGGCCGGATGTTCCACAAACCAAACCAAAAATGGAAAGAGAAAAAGAAAAACCAGCGCCACAGCCAAATCCAGCATCCTTTTCCTGCGGCGGTTTTCCGGTTTATCCACCGAATGAATATCCACCGTATAAAGCTCCCCTTTCGTATTGATGGAATGGCTTCCAATGATAGAAAGACTGTCTTCGGGGGCAATCTTAAAATCCACCCGTTCCGTTTTCCATAAAGTCATCTTATCAATGATGGTTTGATGCGAAATACTTTTGGAGCAAAAGATCACCTCATCAATGGAAAAGATGGGTATCATATCTTTCACCTGCGAAAGATTACCGATAAATCCTTCGGGTTTGTTTCCTTTTTCGTCAGGCATTACCAACCCCACAAAACCGGGCGCCACATACGATTTTTCCAGGATGGAAGCCACGCGTCGGGCTTCTTTTTCATCGCCGATGACAAGAAACCGTTTATGAGACCTGTTTCCTATCCGGAAACCGGGTAAATTGATCCAATGGAGCAGTAGGCGCATCCCCGGCAGCATAAGGATGCCCCACAACATATCGGACAGAATTTGGCCCCTTGAAAACCGGAGGCCATCAGGCATTAATGCATAAAGAATAAGAATCAACGCACTCCCCGTCAGCATGCCCGTAATGACCGGACGGATGCGCACCGGTTTATCGTAAGCCCCGTTCAAAAATAGTGAGACCAGCCAGATCAGCAGATAAGCCGGCAAAACATAGTGTAAATAAACGGAAGGATAGTGGCCTCCGTCAGCGTAAACAATGTATTTTTCCCAGATATTTTTTATCAGCAACACCCCTCCGGCCAAAAGGAATGCATCCAATAAAGGAAGCAGCATTTTCTCGAAAAACCGGGACAACAGAGCAAGAAAAGCCCTGAAATAAACGGCAATACTGATCAGAAAAGAAAAGATTCCGGCCCGTTTGGCCGTAAAATGTTTTTTGGCAAAAATGACCATGGCGCGATAAAAAACCAGCACATAGTTCACACTGCTCTTTTTGGTACTTTCGCCTTTGTAATGAATAATACGGGTTTCCGGAAAATAATAATTGTTGTACCCGGCCTGTGTAATACGGTACGATAAGTCAATGTCTTCGCCGTACATAAAAAAGACCTCATCCAATAGGCCGATTTCATTCAAGACCTTTTTACGCAACAACATGAAAGCACCGGCCAAAACGTCCACCTTATGGATTTTATTTTCATCGAGATACCCGAGATGATATTTTGAAAAACGTTTGGAATGTGGGAAAAGGGCCGACAATCCGAATATCTTATAAAAGGCCGTGGCAGGAGTGGGCAATCCGCGCTTGGATTCGGGCAGGAATTTTCCGGAGCCATCCACCATTTTTACGCCGAGGCCTCCGGCATCCGGGTGCCGGTCCATAAATTCCACTACCTTCTCAAAGGTATCATCTTCCACCACCGTATCGGGATTCAACAAAAGGACATACTCTCCTTTTGCCTGTTGAATGGCCTGGTTATTGGCCTTGGCAAAACCATAATTCGCCCGGTTGGCCAACAATTTTACAAACGGAAACTTTTCCCTGACCATTTCCACCGAACCATCTACCGAGTGGTTGTCCACCACAAAGACCTCCCCCTCCATCGGTTCCAATGCTTTTTTCACCGAAATCAGGCATTGCTCCAGAAAATGTTTCACATTGTAATTGACAATGATAACGGAAAGTTTCATACGGCACGGGCTCAATGGTGGTTCAAAAATAAAACATAATCGGTATCAGGCAAAAAAAAAACGCCGGACAAAAGTCCGGCGTCTCCCATGCATAAATGTTAAACTTAAAAAGTATAGGTCAGGCCCACACCAATTCCTATCCAGGATTCAGCCTGTTTGTCTTTGGTTTTGGCCGCCCAGTTATAACGGAAATTGGCAGTAACCCCCATATTGTTGCCAAAGGGAATCACCACCCCCACATCCGGCGAGAGGCCGAAACGCCAGGTATTGTTAGGCGTATAATAAATTCCCATTTGGTCGCGAATATTCAGGTAATAGGTACCGACACCCACTCCGATATAGGAGTAGATTTTATCCGTAGTAAAATAATAGTGTGCCGTGGCCATCAAAGGCATGGCATTGATATAACGTTTGTTATACCCCGTAACGGTATAAGTTCCCGTGGTACGGGTTACCTTGCCGTAATCTTTATAAAATGTTTGCCAACCCCAACGGCCGCCGAGGGTAATGTGGTCGGTAACAAACCCTCTGCCATCAAGGCTGAAACCGCGGAAACTGGGGGCATCGATAAAATCTTTGGTATTACCCATACCGAATCCCATATCATATTGAAAACTCATCAAACCTCCGCCCTGGGCAAAAGTGGTCATGCCTGTCAAAACAAAGACAGCGCTGATAATGATTGCTTTTATCTTTTTCATTGTGCTCATATTTCCAGGTTATTTTGAAGACGTTTTAATTTCGGGAGACTGTTTGAAAATCTGATCAATACCATCCAGTACGCGGGTTTTTATATTGCTCCCCTGCAGGATACCGTTCAGTGCACCATTCCAGTAAACACGGGCTACCGTATCCCCTTTGACAATGTCGTAATCATTTTTATTCAGCATTTCTATCAGCAATGTACCGGTGTGATACTCCGAATACCAAGGAATGGGCGGGTAATAAGATGGCGGATAATACCAACCCCAACCCGGGAACCAGGGATTATACCAACCCCAACCGGGATATCCGGGATAATACCAGCCTCCCGTAACATAAGTTTTCTCCAATGCCGACACAACCAATTCCACATCAGGTTCTTTGCCACCCACCGTATCGGCCAGCGTGAACCGCTGATAACCCATCTGTTGCATGTTTTGGGCTATTCTGTTCAGATAATCCTGTTGGTTGTCAACAGGTGTTTTGTCGGTAGTATCCGCCCGACGAACGAAAATCGTATCGGGCATGTAATAGGTATGCAAATTCTGAAAGTTCACCGAGTCGTTGTAGCCGGTAAGTACAACATCTGCCTGACTAACGGTCAGGGAGTTGTCGGGGTAACAACCTTCCATAAAAGCCAGCACTCCGAATCCGGCGAGTACAAGGAGCGCTTTTGTCATCCATTTTTTCATAAACTGTTTATTTAAATTAATTATAAATTAAGGCGCAAATATATATATTTCACATCACATTTTTTATTAATTGCAAAAATTTTGCCAAAATTTAAAATTTCCATTCCTTTCCTTGTTAAAATGATCCTTTGTTGCTTGCTTTTAACGGCAAAAAGGCAAAACTATTTTTTCACTTTATTTAAAAAATGTTAAACGGTATGGGACGAAAACTTTACTTTTGCCCGAGATGAGCGTTTTCAAAAACATTCTGCATACTGCCGGCACACGGATATTGAATGCCCTGTTTAACCTCGTGATCCTGATCCTGATCACCCATACCGCAGGAAGCAAAGGACTGGGTCTTATCAGCTTGATTGTATTGGACATCACAGTCATCCAGCTTATTATGGGACTTATTGCAGGCGGTTCGTTGATCTATTTTGCTTCCCGTTACCGGACCATCCAGTTGCTCTTTATTTCTTACGTCTGGATTATTTTGACTACGGTGTTGTTCTTTATTTTGGGACAGATGTGGATGGTCTCCTTCCCGGTTTTTTACGGAAAGATTGTTCCCCAAAGTTATGCCGCGGACATCATCTGCCTGGGCTTGCTGAACGGTTTCATGCAGATTCATTACAACCTGCTGATCGGTCAAAAGCAAATTGGGATTTACAACCGGATATTTACCTTACAAATTTCCCTGTTTTTAATTTCGTTTGCCTGGCAATTATTTTTCCTGGGAACCTATGGTCCAATAGCGTACGTTCATTCACTTTACCTCTCCTGGGGTACAGGAAGCTTGTTGGGCTTATTTTATATTCTTAAAAACACAAAGAATTATTCTCTTTATGGTTGGACAAAGGTTTTAACTAACATTCTCCATTACGGAATGCCTACACAGGCGGCCGTTATGTTACATATCGGAAACAAACGGTTGAGTTTTTATTTTATTCGCCTATTTGCCGGACTGGCTCCGTTGGGAATATACAATGCCGGGGTACAGCTTACCGAAGGTCTCCGGCTCATTGGACAAAGTATTTCGCTGGTTCAGTACAGTTCCATATCGAACAGCCGGAGCAGAGAATATGCCCGCCAGTTGACCATTCAGTTAATGAAATTTACTTTCATCCTGACCTTTCTGGCCCTGATGATATTGTTCTTCATTCCTGAAAGTCTTTACAGTCTTGCTTTCAGCAGTGAATTCAGCGTAGTAAAAATGATTGTACTGGTACTCAGTCCGGGGGTTTTGGCCTTGGGCGCCAACACCATTTTCAGCCATTACTTTTCAGGAATGGGGCAACCTGCAGTTAATCTATATGCCAACATCATCGGCTTTGTTTTCACGGTCCTTTTTGCTTTTTTGCTTATTCCGCCTTTCGGCTATATGGGAGCGGCCGCCACCGCCTCCGTGAATTATTCGGCAAGTGCTGTTTACCAATACTTTATTTTCAGAAAACGAACCCGTACCCGGTTTTCAGAATGGTTTTTACGCAAAAACGATGTCACCGGTTTTGCCGCAACCCTTGGTCAGCTGTTCCGGCAAAAAAATGCGCATCAATAAAACAAAAGCTCTTTGGCCGCTGCCATAATCTTCTCCGTACTGGGAAGAATGGCTTTTTCAAGAATACGGTTAAACCCTATGGGGGTAAACACGGCCCCCACTCTTTTTACCGGGGCATCCAAAAATTCAAAAGCTTTTTCGGTAATCATAGCCGCAATTTCGCCGCCAAAACCGGCAAAAACCTTGTCTTCGTGGACCACAAGGGCCCGGTTGGTTTTTTTAACCGAGTCCAGAATGGTTTGCTCATCCAGCGGCAGCAAGGAACGAATATCCACCACTTCAATACTTTTATCCATCTCTTCCTGCAAGGTTTCGGCCACTTTCAGACACATGGGTAACGTATTTCCATAGGTTATCACCGACAAATCGTTTCCGGAACGGCGGATACGGGCCTTGCCAAAAGGCACTTCAAAATCATCGGGAACAACCGTTTCACTGGCCGGGTCGTTATACATGGCCTTGGGCTCCAGGAAAAGGGTGAGTCCTTTGGAGCGGATAGCCGTACGCAGCAAACCGGCGGCATCATCGGCAAAAGCCGGATAAACAACCCGTAACCCCGGCAACGTAGTCAATGTGGCTTCAATATTTTGCGAATGATAAAGGCCCCCTCCTATATAACCACCGGAAGCAAGACGAATGGTTACATTGGGCGAAAACTGACCGTTGCTCCGCCAGTAATCGTGGGAGCTATCCACCAGCTGTTCCATGGCAGGCCAAAAATAATCGGCAAACTCGGCGCCTTCAATCACCACCCTGATTTTTTCATTGTAACGCGTCATACCGTTGGAAGTCCCCACAATATAATCTTCGGCAATGGGAGCATTAAAAACGCGCACCGGTCCAAATTCTTTTTGCATGCCTTTGGAAACATTGAAAATCCCTCCTTTTTCTTTGTTGGCCATATCCTGCCCCCAGATATAAGTATCCGGATTACGGCGGAATTCGGCTTTTAAGGTAGAATTTAAGGCTTCAATCAGGCGCATCTTTTTTCCGGAGCTGCCATCGTGTAAGCCATCAGGATATTTTTGACTTTTATAAGGTTCGGGAGTAACAAAGTTGAAAACAGACTCCGGAACAGGATCGGGGGAATGGATGGCTTTTTTATGTGCTTTTGATATTTCCTTTTTGGCTTCACGGTCCATTTGCTGCAATTCTTCTTCCGTAAATTTACCCGAGTGCACCAATTGTATCCTGAAACGGGTCAGCGGGTCCGAAAGTTTTACACAGTGCCGTTCGTTTTCGTCACGGTAGAGTTCGTGCCTGTCGGAATTAGAGTGGGAATGAATCCGTACGCAGTTGGCGTGGACAATAACGGGCAAGCTTTTTTCAGCGGCATATTTTTTGGCCTCAAACATGGTATTCATGGCATCGAAAACATTTTTCCCATCGCAATACATAATCTTCAGATTCCGGATGCCTCTGAAGTTTTCGGCTGCCCGGACATTGGCCGATTGGTCGGCCTGCGGGACCGATATACCGTATTTATTATCCTGGATCACAAAAATGACCGGCAGTTTTTCTTTGGCAGCCCCGTTTATGGCTTCGAAGACATACCCTTCGGAGGTGGACGATTCGCCTTGCGAGCTGATGGCCACACCGCCCCCATGGTAAATTTTAATGGAACGTGCCACTCCGACGGCATGCAAAGTATGGTTACCGGTAGCCGAAGAAACGTTTTGGATATGCCATTCGGGTTTGGCAAAATGATTGGACATGTGACGTCCTCCTCCGGCCACATCCGCTGCTTTTGAAATACCGTTTAAAATAATTTCTTCCGCAGTAAGCCCTGCCGAGATAGCCGTCAGCATATCACGATAATAGGGAAAAAGAAAATCTTTTTCGCGATCGAATATCTGCCCAATGGCCAATTGAATCCCATCATGACCCGCATAAGGTGCATGATACGACCATCCCAATGCTTGTTTTAAATAATTGGGGGCTTTTTCGTCAAGTTGCCGCCCCAATGTCATGAGCCGGTACCACTTTGCAAGGGTTTCTTTGGGGGTACCATCCAAGGTATATTGTCGTGTGGACATGATTTTTCAATTTTTGATAATTACGTCTGCAAAGGTACAAAATATTCCTATTTGTAATGAGTCCAAATAAATAAAAACAGCAAGTTTTGAAACAAGCATTTTCCGGTGATAAAAAGGACAAACAGAACAATGATTTTCAAGCGGCAGGGCTCCAGGGGAGTCCCTTGGGGAGGTGCAGCGGATAGCCCGCAGGACCGGGGGTGCCGGGAAGCAGCCGGAGGCGGGGCGACCGCAGGAAGCCCCCGCAAACGGCATGCTGACCCACCTCCGGGGTGAGGACTATGAGCGAAACACCCGTGATGGCATTGCGCGAAAGCCCGCCCAAAAAAGGATTACCGGCAACAGGTAAAAACAAAAAAGGCTGCCTGCAACGCAGACAGCCTTTTACAGAATTATGAAAAAACTATTTTCCAAGCAGTTCGAGCATTTTATTTCCGATGTCTGCGGGAGAATCGACCACATGGACACCGCAATCACGCAAAATGGCTTTTTTGGCTTCGGCCGTATCGGCTTTACCGCCAATGATGGCACCGGCATGTCCCATGGTCCTACCTTTGGGGGCTGTGGCACCTGCAATAAAGCTTACCACCGGTTTGGTACCGTGTTCTTTGATATAGTAAGCCGCATCCGCTTCCATGTTACCGCCAATTTCGCCAATCATCACAATCCCTTTGGTTTCGGGATCATTCATAAACATTTCGACAGCTTCTTTGGTGGTGGTTCCGATAATGGGGTCTCCGCCAATACCAATGGCAGTAGTTTGTCCCAATCCGGCTTTGGTCAGCTGGTCAACCGCTTCGTAGGTCAAGGTACCGGAGCGGGAAACAATGCCCACCACTCCTTTTTTGTGGATAAATCCGGGCATAATCCCCACCTTGGCTTCTCCGGGCGTAATCACGCCGGGGCAGTTGGGCCCCACAAGCCGTGCTTCTTTGTCTCTCAGATATTCTTTTACTTTCACCATATCTTCGGTGGGAATACCTTCGGTAATACAGATAATGACTTTGATGCCGGCTTCGGCAGCTTCCATAATGGCATCTGCGGCAAACGGCGGCGGAACAAAAATCACCGAAACATTGGCCCCCGTTTCTTTAACGGCTTCGTCCACCGTATTAAAAACCGGTTTGCCCAAATGTTGCTGGCCACCTTTTCCGGGAGTGACCCCACCGACGACATTGGTCCCGTATTCGATCATCTGGGAAGCATGAAAAGTCCCTTCGCCCCCGGTAAAACCTTGAACGAGAACTTTTGAATCGTTATTGACTAAAATACTCATGGTAACAAATTTTTGTATTCTTATTTTTATGAAGTGCCAAAGGTAATATGTTTTATTGAAACTATTCAAGTTTCTTGCTTATTTTTGTCATTTATAAATAAAGACGCAAAGAGACATGGGCAATTCAAAATCAACCGGTTACATACCGGACACCATTGCGGCCATAGCCACTCCCCCGGGGATGGGTGCCATAGCAATTGTCAGAATTTCAGGCAAAAAGAGCTTAGAGGCAGCCTGGAAATATTTCAAGCCCAAAAACCGGAGTTTGACAAGGGATAAGGTAAAAAGCCATCGACTTTATTTCGGAGAAATCGTTCTGGAGGATAAAATTGTAGATGAGGTGCTACTGAGCTATTTCAAAGCGCCCCATTCTTACACGGGAGAAGATGCAGTGGAGATATCCTGCCACGGATCGGAATATATTCAACAGCTGCTAATGGAAATGTTATCGGATGCCGGCGTCCGCATGGCCCGTCCCGGTGAATTTACCCTGAGGGCTTTCTTGAACGGCAAAATGGACCTGACGCAGGCGGAAGCGGTGGCCGACCTGATTGCTTCCGAGTCGAAAGCAGCACACGATATGGCCATACGGCAAATGCGGGGCGGGTTTTCGGAAAAGATTTCGGTTTTGCGCAAAAAACTGGTGGATTTTTCTTCGCTGCTCGAACTGGAATTGGATTTCAGCGAAGAAGATGTGGAATTTGCCAACCGGGAGCAATTCCATCATCTGCTTGATGAAATCAAAACAGCGCTGACACGGCTCAAGACTTCTTTCAAAATGGGCAATGTCATCAAAAAAGGCATTCCGGTGGCCATCATCGGAAAGCCCAATGTGGGGAAATCGACCCTGTTAAATGCCATTTTAAATGAGGAAAAAGCCATCGTTTCGGAGATACCGGGCACTACCCGTGATGCCATCGAAGACACCATTGCCCTCGAGGGATATACCTTCCGGTTTATTGATACGGCTGGCCTGCGGGAATCGGAGGATGTGGTGGAAAATATGGGGATAGAAAAAACCCGCGACAAAATAGAACAAGCCAGCCTGATCCTTTACGTGTGCGATATCAGCAATATGGACAAAGAAAGTATGGCGGCATTGCTGGAAGAATACAAATCATTTATTCATCAAAAGAACAAGCATTTTATTCTGGTAGCCAACAAAATCGACCAACTGGAAGAAGTACCGGGACATTTAAAGGACCTGTTGGAGCTGGAAACGGTTTTTGTCTCGGCCAAACGAAAAGAAAATATCCACTTGTTAGCCGAAACACTGGTAAACCATGTGAAAAACGATCGCCTGAATGATGATATTCTTGTGAATAATTCGCGCCATTACGAAGCGTTAAGCCGGGCTTTGGAGGCCATAGAAACCGTTGAACAAGGTTTCCGGAATCAGCTCCCGACCGATTTGATTGCCATCGACCTGCGGCAGGCTCTTTACCATCTCGGTTCCATCACCGGCGAGGTGACTTCGGACGAAATCCTCGGGAACATATTCGGGAAGTTTTGCATCGGTAAATAATGCGGTTTTATCTTATCAACGGAAGGCAGGCAATATTTTGTCTTCTACAAATACCAGCGGGAAATCCCACCCTTTATCCTCCGGAAACCATGAAGTAATGGCCACCACACAATGCAGCCGCGGTATGGCCACCACATACTGCCCGCCGTATCCTAATGCAATGATTCCTTTATAAGAGGCTCCGTTTACATAAAAGATACGCCGCCAAAACAGGAACCCGTAACCATCGAATTGCCCCCAGTAGCGGGGAGAAAAATGCACCTGTGCTTTGGTGGCCTTTTCCATCCAGGAGGAGGAAACCACCTGTTTTCCATTCCACCGCCCACCGGTCAGAATAAGCTGTCCCAGTTTGGCCATATCGCGCGGGGCAAGAAAAAGCCCGCCCCCCAATTCGGCCTGCCCCTGTTTATTTTTATACCGCCAATCGTACTTCTTTATTTGTAACGTCCTGAATAATAGCGAATCCATAAATTTTTCCGGTGTTATCCTTTTGCTTTTGAGCGAAACATTCAACACATCCCAAAAGGCATTGGTCAGGGCGGTTCGATAGTTGAACACGGTACCCGGCAAAGCAGCCATCGGATGCGAAAACACGTACCGAGCATAACCGGCAGGCAAGAGCGAATCGGTTTCTTCATTTCCCTGCAAACCGGCACGCATGGTCAAAAGGTCTGCCAGCGTAATACGGCTTTTTTCTTCCGTCCAGCTGACCCCTTCGAGATGCGGGAGCAGGATTTCAACCGTCTGCTCCGTTCCCGAGAGCCATTTTTTATCTATGGCAATTCCCACGGCCAATGCGGTAAAACTTTTCGAAACCGATTGGATGGTTGTTAGTTCCCCCTGCCGGAAAGCATACGGGCCGGGATGAAAAAAGCCATCATAGACCAACTTCCCGTTGCGTATCAGGGTGAGGGTCTGTATATGTGTCCCCAAAGAATCCTTTTTTAACCAGGAAAAGGCAGCGGCTAACTTTTGAGTATCGATGTGTTGCCCGGCAGGCGTGGAAACCTCCCAACCATCATCGGTAACGCTGGGGGCAGGAAACTGTGGAGCCTTCGATGGACTTTTGGCACATCCTCCCAGTAAAAAAATAAGAAAACCGAAAAAGCAGAGATACGGCCTGCCCGTTTTGACGTCCACCATCCGAAAAGCTTTATTCCCGTGAATATTCCGTATTTTTTTTCGCATGGTCAAAAATATAAGAATTCTTTAGGGAAACGTATTGCTTTGCAATTTTTTCTATTTTTATAGTGTAAAAATTCTTCAAGGAAAACGCAGCGTCCATGGGAATACTGTATCATATGATCCGTTTCACCCCGTTTTATATCACCCTGTTTTGGGCACTTGTTTTCCTTCTTCAGAGTGTACGACGCAACCGTGCCCGGTTTGTTTTGGGTATTTTTATGCTCGCCGCCTCCATAATCTACTTTTCTCACGCCGTTTTTTTTGAAGGCGACAAACGGTTTTATCTGAAAATCGATGCGCTTTACGCATGGGCTGCTTTGTCGGTTTTTCCGCTTTATTATCTTTACATAAGACTTATGACACAGGATATCAGGTGCCAATGGAAATACCTTTGGCATTTCCTGCCTGCCCTGATAACTGCCGGATTACTGCAATATGCCCTTCTACACTCAACACCTGCTGAAAAGATGTCTTACCTACAAAACGCACTTATCCAACGCCGAATCCCGCAGGCCACCCCTACCGGACCGATGGTTGATTTTATGATCATCCTTTATTTCTCCTCCCGCATTATTTTCGGGTTACAAGCTGTATTTTACACGTTTGCCGGGCTCTCGCTGATAAAAAAATACAACCATCGGATCGCCGATTTTTATTCCGACCTTTCGGGGAAAAAACTGGTATGGCTCGAATTGATTACCTGGACTTTTGTGTTGGTTTCCATTGCAAGTATGATCCTCAACTTGCTTGGACGGCGTTATTTTGTCCAGCATCATCATTTGGCCATTCCCTCAATGCTGTTCGGTACCTTGTTTTTTATTATTGGATTTTTGGGCAACAAACAAAATTACAGCATTACCCGTTTGGCGCAAGAAGAATTGGAGGAAGATCAAAATGAAAGCATTACTGAACAAAAAAAGAATCAACAACTTCTTAAAGAACAACTACTTACACTCATGGAGAAAGAACAGCCCTTTTTGGACAAAAATTTACGTATCACCTCCCTTACCCAAAAACTCTTTACCAACCGCAGCTATCTTTCGGCTGTAATTAATGAACAACTGAACATGAATTTCAATGATTTTATTAACCGTTACAGGGTTGAATTTGCCAAAAACCTTATGATTTCGGAACACCGGAAAGGAAACCGGGTTTCCATTGCCTCTATCTCCGAAAGTGCCGGATTCGGTTCTGTAAGCTCCTTTCTGAGGGCTTTTAAACAGTTTGAAGGCAAAACGGTTGCCCACTTCAGAAAAAACCTTTGACAAAACCATTTCTTTCCCCAACCAATACAAGCCAAGGCGTTTTTATGCCTACCGGGAAAGAAAAAGGCCATATTTTTTACCATTTGACCGCCCAATTTTACCATTTGACACATTTTGACGGTGGTGAACCCTTAAATTTGAAAAAATAATTTTTCAATCGTTTCTTTTCCCTAAAACAAAAAATTATGAAAAAGTATCTACCCAACGAACATTTATGCAATCAACATATTTTCACATGGATTTCCATTTTTCTGATTCTATTTTTACCGGCCTGGCCCTTTGGGGGGATCTATGCACAAAAACCCGTTGACAGCCTGGTTTACGCCACAGATGGCGATGTTTTGGTAACAAAAATTGCAGGTGATAAACTTTACCTCGGCGGTAAGTTCGATTACATTGGCAAAAGAAGCGGTTCCATGGCTTATTTCCCGAAGGGGAGCAATATACCGGATAAAAACTGGCCCATCTTTCACGATATTGGCAGCGTGTGGAAAACCGACCAAAATCTAATGGCCCTGCCGGATGGCAAAGGAGGCTGGTATGTGGGAGGTACTTTTTCAAAAGTAAATAACCGGGAAATGACCGGTTTGATTCATTTATTGCCTGACAAAACACCTGATCCCGATTTTAAGGTCAACTGGCATTATTTTTTTAGTGTCAAGGACATGAAGAAGGACAACAACTTCCTTTATATTGCCGGAAACCTAACGGGAAAAGATGCCAACGATTCGTTACACGCATTTGTATTGAGAATCAATTTGGAAACAAAGAAAATAGACCCGGCTTGGAACCCGATGGTAGAGTATAAAAAGCAGGCAGACCACACCAAAGCTTTCCAGTCGAATACTTCCATCGACCGGATTTTAATTGCCGATGACAAGGTTTTTTTGGGAGGTTTTCCGGGCAAAGTACAAGGTGTGCAGGTAGATGGTCTTGCCGTGGTGGACAAAAACACGGGGAAATTACTTCCTTTCCCTACCTGCAGCAGCAACAGTGCTATGGATTTGGCCGGGGATACGCTTTTTATCGGTCAGGAAAGCCTGTACTGGTCTTCCTATACCAACGGGTTCGGATACATTGCACCGGGAGCAGCCGTATTAACCGATGAAAACGACTCCATCAGTCCATACCAAAAAGAAAATACCTATTTCTATTCTGCTACTGCGGATGGACAGGGCGGCTGGTATGCCTTGGGACGATACCAAAATACCAATGGGGTTTTCCATTTAAATCACCGGTTGGATACCATCGCCACCTTCCGGCAAACCGTGCTAAAAAATACCAGCCCTTTCAATAAAATCGTATTGCAAAACAACAGCTTGTATATCTGTCGAAATGGAAATCCTGTCAACCTTGATATCGGCAACGGCCACACCGAAAGTTTTCTTTTTAAGCTGGATCCGGTGACCGGCGATTTTGATGCCGGTTTTCAACCGCAGGTAAAAGGACCGGTTTATGCCATGGCTTTCAAAGGCGACACCCTTTTTGTGGGCGGCTCTTTCGATTCCATTGGCGGCAAAAAACGGAACGGTTTGGCGGCCATCAACGCCAAAACGGGAGCCCTTCTCCCATGGACACCCGAAATTCATTACGACAACCATAATGCCGGATATACCGGACCCGACCGCGTGATCAGAAGCCTGAAAATTATTCAGGGAAAATTGTACGTTGCCGGAAAATTTCAAATCTCCACCGATTCCCTTTATACCGGCGGAAAAGGCATTTACGGCCTGGCCCGGTATGATGCCAACACCGGCATTCAGGATACCACTTTCCATGTGTGGACCAGCTATTATGATAATCCGTTAATCACCGGAATGGCCTCCGCCAATGGAAAACTGTATCTTGTGGGGTCTTTTAAGCTTTCCACTACTTCCGAAGGTTTTATCAGCAATGCCGCGTGGGTAGATATAGCCAACCATACCATTCACAAAATCAACAATGATCTTGAATTTACCAGCCAAAGGTACGTCTATACCTATTTACCGGATCTGTACATCAGAAACAATAAATTATACCTGTGGGGGATGTCTGTTACGGACACAATGACCGGTGAAAAAAGAGAGAATATGGTGACATTGAACCTTTCCACCCTAAAACTTGATCCGTGGAACCCGGCCCCCAACACCTCGGTTTACACGCTTTCGTATAGCGGAGGCCAAACGCTGCTCTCCGGCGGATTTTATTTTATCCATTACAATGAAGGACATTTTGGAGGTTTTAATATCAGGAACAAGCAGTTTGTTCATATGACGGATGTTTATTCCGTTAAGACCATGGTTCATTCCGGCCGTTACCTTTATGTGGGAGGCGATTTTACAAAATATGGCGACAGTGTGGTTAACGGTCTCTTTCGGCTCAAACGGAGCAATTTAAGTTTTTCCCCGTATCATCACCATATTCAAAGAGGTACCGGACGAGCTTCTATCAACTGCCTGGCACTGGGGAACAATGGCTTGTATGTTACCGGAATTTCTTACAACCCACTGGATAATGTAGGGGGTGTGGAACGCCACAACATTTGTCTTTTGGATGCCGAAACAGCCCAATTGAAGACGTGGATGCCCCCCGAAAGCGATGGCATAATATACAAAGTTTTTGCCTTCGGCGATGATGTGTTTATAAACGGGAATTTTAATCTGATGCCGGCCTGGAAAAGGACGCAACTGGCACGTTTCGATTTAAAGACCGGAAAACCGGATAGCTGGGCCCCCATCATAACCGGTTATTATCCAAAGGTATATGATTTAAGTATGGCCGGTGACACCCTGTACATTGCAGGTACCGGAATCAGTAAGGTCAATACGGTAGATGCGGGAAATTTATGCGCACTGAGCACCCAATCGGGCTCTCCGCTCAACGGTTTTAACCCGCCCGATTTCAATAATGGGGTTCGGCTGCTGTACAAAACAGGAAAAACGCTTTTTGCCGTTTCTTCCGACCGGGAAATAAAACGATTGGATGCGGGAAATGGAACCGCTTCCACCTGGGGTACCCCTTTAACCGGTGGCAAAATCTATTCGCTGTTGGCAGATGGTCCGGCACTGTATGTCGGTGGAAAAGATTTGGAGATAAGAGGAGACGGAAATAAGTATCCCCTGCTCCATTTGAACTTCCAAAACGGAAGCCTCATGAAAAGTTACGGAAACTATCCTGTGAGGGCTTTTGTCCTCGGTAAAAACAACAACGGTAAAATCCTGGCCGGCGTTTCCTGGTATAACAGAAAAGATTCGGTTTCGTTGTATGCATTGGATAAAAAATCCGATACACTCTTTCCTCTGAATGTACGACAGGGTTTCTCGTCGGGGATCACCCATTTGCAATCCCTCGGCTCCTATTTTCTTGCTTTCGGCAACGAGATGATCGAGCATAATCAATACACTGCCAAACCGGGATTGTTTGTTTACAGCCCGGAAGACGATACGGTCATTACGGCTTTCAGCACTCCGCTCGTAGTAGGTGAAGCCGACGATTTTGCAGCCAACGAAAAAACGTTGGTTATCGGCGGCGCATTCGGCGGCATGAACGGACAGTTGAAAAATACCGACATTGCCTTCATGCACTCCCCAAAATTGATGCTGCAACCCGGCGTGAGTTCCTGGAGCCCGCAAAAAGCCAACACCACCAATCCCTTTGCCCTAACGGTATTCGGTTCGGGCTTTAACGGGCAAACCTCCGTAATGCTTCGGTCGGATACGAAATCTGTTACAGCAGACAGCCTTCACTATTCCAGACGAAAGGTAACGGCTTATTTTAACGGGAAAGACTTCACAACCGGCCCGTGGGATTTAAAAGTAAACATCAACGGAAGCGACAGCGTATTGTTTACAAAAGCTGTCACCATCGAAGAAGGCAAGTTTACGGATACGTGGATGCACTGGATCGGCCCAAGCAAGGTACTTTTAGGAAAGCCTGTCAATTTCTATCTGACTTACGGAAACCGCGGCAACCAGGACGCTTACGGTGTCTTTTTGTATGTTGCCGTGGGCAAGGAACAAACCGTACAATTTCACCGGAAGCTGGATTATCCTCAAGTAAAATTTGAGGTAAACTGGGACACCATACCGCATTATGTGAATGTGGATCATTTTCTCGGGGATCCTTTTGACGGCAAAGTGTACACCCTGTTTTTCCCCTATCTCCCACCCGATTTTGAAGATGCCATCCGGCTTACCGTCATTGCCCGCGGTTCGCACGAAGTGCGTTTTGCCATCAGCAAGCCCATTTTTAAAGATTACGCCCAATTAGCCGAAAACATGAAATCAACGGATAATGCCGCTTACAATTTCTTTAACTGTATGTACGCCGTAGCCGATGCAGCAGCCGACCTGACACCGGGCCTGGGATGTGCCAAAGCTGCTTTTGACAACATTGTTATGTCCGGTATTGATCATTACGTTAAAAATCAAAGTGTGCAGACAGAGGATGTTGCCAATGCTGTCGGCATGATTGCATTGGGTTGCATACCCGGAGGTACCGAATTGAGAACAGCCTTTGCTGTCGCCAAAGGAATGGCCGGCGTTTATGGTGCCGGCAGCGGGATAGCCAGTGCCTGCGGTCCGTTTGTTGATGACATGGGAAGGGGATGGAACGATCTGGTGGCCTACGTATCGCATGATCCCAATGCCAAATACGGCCCTTCCGGGAGAAATTCCTCCCGATATGTTCCTTCGCGGCATCCCTACAATTACATGGTTACTTTCGAAAACGACTCCACCGCTACGGCACCTGCTGAAAGGGTTATCATTACCGATACGCTGGACACTTCGGTTTTCGATATCCATACTTTCAAAGCCCTTGGTTTTGGTTTCGGAGACACCTCTTATGTTTACAAGCCGCAGGACGGCGATACCGTGGATATGGATATGCGGCCCGAAAAGCCTTACATTGTCAGGGTATTCCATCATTTAAACACCGCCACCGGCATTTTGACCTGGTATTTCCAAACCCTTGACCCGGACACATATGAGTTGGTGGAAAATGTATCTGACGGTTTCCTGCCACCCAACAAAAAAGCCCCCGAGGGAGAAGGAAACATTCTTTATTCCATAACCCCCATCCAGGGTCTTGCCGAAGGAACCGAAATAAAAAATACCGCACACATCGTTTTTGACTGGAACAAGGAAATTCCCACCGGTACCTGGCAAAATATTACCGATAACACGCCTCCCGAAAGTGCTGTGAAACCATTGCCCGAAGTTTCGATGACAAAGGACTTTACGGTAAAATGGGACGGCACCGACAAAGGCGATGGCATCTTTTCGTATACTGTTTACGTTTCGGAAAACGACAGTGCTTATTATCCCTGGATACTGGATACACACGACACCACCGCCGTATTCAGTGGCGAGGGCGGCATTACCTATAAATTTTACAGTGTGGCCACCGACAGCGCCGGAAACAAGGAAGAAGCCCCGGCCCTGTATGATGCCGTCACGCGCGTGAGCGGCACGGGAATAACACAGTTTGGTTCGGGAAACAAAATGCAATTGAAAATTTACCCCAATCCGGCCGGCGACAGGTTGCATGTGGAAACTTACCTGCCTGCCAATAGCTTTATTGACCTCACCATCATCAACCTGTGCGGACATCCGGTCATGCATACCGAATTTTCAGACGCCCGTCCCGGTGTCAGAAAAACCCCGCTGGATGTATCGCATCTGCCGGCCGGTGTTTACTTTGTTCGCTTACAAACCCGATACGGTATTCAAATCCGCAAAGTGGTTGTACGCTAACCCTATCCGTTGCGGGGAAAGATTTCCCCGCAACGGATATTATTAAAAAATCTTGTGGTTACCCCCTGCGGATGCGACTCAGCGTTTCGGGAGAAATGCCAAGGTACGAGGCCACGTAATGCAATGGAACTTTTAACAACAAACCCGGATGTTCTTTCATCAACCGGTCATAACGCTCCCTTGCAGTGAGGGTTTGTAAATCAATGGAACGCTTTTCCATGACCACATAATAGCGTTCAATAATTCTTCTGCCGGTTTGTTGCCATTTCCAGCTCTTGCTGTAAAGTTTTTCCAAATTATCTTTGGAAAGGATAAAAACTTCGGAATCTTCGATGGCCTGAATGTTTTCAAAAGCGGGCTTCATTTCGATAAAACTCGACATGGCTACAGCAATACTGCCGGGCCCCAAAAAATAGGTAGTGGTTTCCTTCCCTTTGATGTTGAAAAACGAGCGCATCAATCCCGAGCGGATAAAGGCAAGCCGGTCGCAAATAAGCCCTTCTTTGCTGATAAAACCGTTTTTTCGTATCGTTTCCATCCGGAAAAGCGGAAAAATCTCTTCCAGTTCGCGGTTGGTGAAAGGGGCCACCGATTTCAATAATTTGGCCATTTGGCTGTACATGATTCCCCGGTTTGAAAGCCAAATATATAAAATCGGCAGAAACAAAAAAGGGTCAGGTGGTAAGGGCCTGCACGCGCATCATAAGGTCGTTGATCCGGGCAGCATATTCGGGGGAACCTTCGATGGAAACATAACCTTTGTCAACGCCTTCCACAAATCCGACCTCTTTGAGCAAAATTTTCAAAGCCGCATCCACACTGCCAAACCGCATATGCACAAAAGGACGCTTGCGTTGGTAAAGTCCTTTGCCTGCCTTAGTCTTTCCGGCTTTTACCCGCAGGTAAACGGCAATGTCCGTATCTATAACCGACAACTGGTAAACCCTGTCGGGCTGGCTTTCGGTCCATGCCTTCATATCGGGATAATCCCATTTGTTGAGTTTACTCAATGCCATCATCACCATGGACAACGCCATCTTTACTTTCAGATATTTTTTCAAAGGCTTTTTGGGTTTCACATTGGGCATCATCAGCTTCAGCGAAAGCAACAACGTAATCACCTTTGCAAGCAAAACCGGTTTGGTAAGTCCTTTGATTTTAGGAAATGCCGTACCGCCTTTTAAAAAAGTGTTCATCTTTTCCACCGAAGCGAAGGTGAAAACCACATCACCCCGGTCAAATTCGGTGGTATCAAGTGTAAATTCACCGCGATCAAAATACAATTTACAGCCAAGATAACCACCGTTTGCCTTTTTTGCTTTGAAGACCACCGTAGCTTTTACCTTTTCAAACTTTTTGGACAGCGAAGGATCATCCTGCAGCAAAATTTTCATCACCGGAAAAACCGCTTGAAAATAAAGTTGTGCTACCAAAATTTCTTTTTCCATCATAGTTTTCCTTGTTTTTAAAATGCATCCTCCCAATCTTCCTCTTCTTCAAAATCTTGTTGCATCACCTCAAGGACTTTTTCGATAATGCCGTTGGCATCGAGCTTATAGTAGGCATACAGGTCTTCCGGATAGCCCACTTCGGAATAAACATCGGGGAAACCGACCTTTGAAAAAGCGCAGCCTTTTCCGCTTTGCGCAATTACGTCGGCCACCGCCGAGCCCAAACCGCCCAACACATTGTGTTCCTCAAAGGTAATGATGCGGCGGGTTTCAGTAACGGCTTTCATTACGGCTACTTCATCAAGGGGTTTTATGGTGTGCATATTCAAAACACGCACACTGAGCCCGTGGTTTTTTTTCAGAAAATCGGCTGCTTCGGCTGCCTGCAATACGGTGATTCCGGTGGCAATGAGGGTAATGTCGTTACCGGGACGTATTTCCACCGCTTTTCCGATAGTAAAACCATAATCTTCCTCAGCATAATAATTCGGTTCAAAGCCCCTTCCCGTCCGGATATATACCGGACCGGGCCATTTCACTGCTGAACGGACGGCATTGGCTGTTTCGCGCCCATCGGCGGGGACAATGACCGTCATATTGGCAAAAGAACGCATAATGGCAATGTCTTCGGTGGCATGGTGCGTTGTACCGGCCGGTCCGAACGAAACCCCGCCGTGGGTGGCAATGATTTTCACATTCAGGTTTTGGTAACAGATATCGGTACGTACCTGTTCGGCCGCCCGCATGGAAGTAAAGGCCGCCATGGTCGAAACAAACGGAAGGAGTCCTGTGCGAGCCAGTCCGGCAGCCATGCCGAACATGTTTTGCTCGGCTATGCCCACGTTAATAAATCTTTCGGGGAACTTCTCCTGAAAAAGACCGATTTTGGTTGATTTGGCCAGGTCGGCACTCATGCCTATAATTTCAGGATATTTTTCGCCCAGTTCGCACAACACCCTTCCGTATATTTCATTTTGTGTCAGCGTATTGGCGTCATACACTGTCCATGAGGTTCCTGTAATTTCTTTGCTCATTGTAATATCTTCTAACAGTGATTTATAAAACAAGTCAAACGCCGAAAGCGGCATATTTTTTATCGATGGAAGCATGGGCTTTGGCTGCCAGTTCCGAGTCGAGGCTACCGTAATGCCAAGGGGTTTGGTCTTCCATAAAATCAACACCGAAACCTTTTACCGTTTTGGCAATGACTACCACCGGCCGGTCACTGATGGTTTGCACCTTTTCGATGGCATCGGCCACCTGCTGCATGTCGTTTCCGTTGATTTCCAACACTTCCCACCCGAAAGCGCTCCATTTGTCTGCCAACGGTTCCAGGCCCATGATTTTCTCCACCGGGCCATCGATCATTTGCATGTTGCGGTCCACAAAAAGCGTCAAGTTATCCAGTTTGTAATGGGCAGCCGTCATGGCCGCCTCCCAGTTAGAGCCTTCGTTCAGCTCCCCATCTCCCACCATGCAATAGGTATGAAAAGTCTTTTTTTGTAATCGTGCACCGAGGGCCATACCCACAGCCATAGGCAATCCATGGCCCAACGAACCTGTGGAAGCATCGCATCCCGGAATTTTATTGGCATCGGGATGCATCCCGAAAGGCGATTTAAATTTATTGAAATCATCCAGCAGCTTTTTATCGAAGAACCCCCTTTCGGCCAGCACGGGAGCATAAGCAACGGCGGCATGCCCTTTGCTCAGCACAAAACGGTCGCGATCAGGGTCTTCAGGATGTGCCGGATCAATACGAAGGTAATGAAAATAGAGCGCTACCATGACATCGAGCGCACTGAGCCCGCCACCGATATGGGCACCGCCGGCTTTCATGGTAATTTCCACAATTTGGTGCCGAAGGTTTTTGGCAATTTTCAGCAAACGGTTATATTCTTCAATTGTCAAAGCCATGGTTATTTTGATTTGGGTGAATACTTCTTCTTGACGGCTTTAAAAGCCTCTTCGGCAATTTCAAAGGTCTTTTGCAAATCTTCTTCGGTAAGGGCAGCCGAGATAAACCAATTGTGGTGCGAAGTAAAATAGGCTCCCCGGCGGGTACATTCGCCGCACCAGTCCTGGTGAAGCATAAGCGATGGATCATCCGTCAGCCGCAGGTAAGGCATGGCGGGATGTCCGGTAACTTTCAGGTGAAAACCATGGTTAAGGGCTATTTTTTGCAGACCTTCGGTTAATTCTTTTCCTTTTTCGGCCAACATGGCCGGCACATTATTCTCTTTCAATTCCTGAATGGTGGCGAGTGCTGCCGCCATGGGCACGGCCGAAAACCAGTAACTGCCGGTATAAAAAACTTTGGCAGCTGCCTCTTTCATTTCTTTGGTCCCCACCAAAGCCGATATGGGATAGCCGTTCCCAATGGCCTTGCAAAAGGCTACCAAATCGGGTTTAAAACCGAAATATTCGTTGCTGCCGCGCACATCGATACGAAAACCGGTCCGTACATCGTCCACTATGAGCACAATACCTTCGCGGCGGCACAACTTTTCCACTTTTTTCCAGTACCCCTCGGCAGGCATTTCATTGTCTTCAAAAGTGGGATGATGGTAAGGTGTGGCGATAATCCCGGCAATTTGTCCGGGATTTTTGTTGACAAAGTCCTCCAGTACTTCGTAGTTGTTCCATTCGCCAATGAGCATGTTTTCGGCATCCTCAAACAAAATGCCGGGGTGGTCGGGCGATTGTGTCCAAGGGGCTACACCATGGTATCCGCCTTTGAGACGAATGATTTTTTTCCGTCCCGTTTTGGCCCTTGCCACCATCAGCGAAAAAGTGGTGGCATCGTTGCCGTTTTTGGCAAAGAAAGCCCAGTCGGCTACGGTAACGGTATTGACCAGCTCTTCGGCCAGTTTTACCATTATCTCGGCCGGTGCCGTGGCCGTATCCACTTTTTCGCGTTGCATTTCGGCAGCCACCTCCACCACCGGATTGTTGTATCCTAGGATTATGGGGCCGTAAGCACACATGTAATCGATAAATTTGTTCCCATCCACATCCCAGAAATGGGCATCCTGTGCTTTGGATACGTAAAAGGGATACGCCGAAACCGGTATGAGCGGCGCCGGACTGAAATGCCCGTAAATACCGCAGGGAATGATCTCGGCGGCTTTTTCAAAAAGCTTTTTTGACTTTTTATATTCGTATGTTTTCATTTTACCTGATTTTAAGAAACATAATACACAACTCTGTCAAGAATAAGGTTTACTCCGTCCAAAATGGGGATTTGCCCTTTAATTATCACATCGCCGAGGGCAATGGCGGTAAACGGGTCTGATTTTCCGTTCAGGAAATCGTTGGCCACCTGTGCGTTTTTCATCAGCATGCAGGCCGAAGGAGCCTCCAAACGGCCTTTCGACGCTTTGATTTTTCCGGAATGTATTTCAAGATAAACATGCGGTCCATCAGGCAACACACTCATTTGCAAAGTCCCCTCCGGCAAATGGGAGGCCGTGTACCGCGCCCTTTCGTCATACAACGCAATCTCAGGCAAGGCAAAGGCGGCAATGGTCAGCGTAAAACGGGTATTCAGCTCAATGTAATGGCCATCGGGATTTTCCACGTTTTCTGGCCGCAGGAAGTATTCGAGCCTTTGGGTAAGTGCCGTAAATTCCTTTTTCAGGAAACCCAGATGGGCAAACCCTTTTAAAGGAAAGGGATTGGCTTTGCCATCAAACATTTTGTTTAAATGTTCGTTGGAGGTAAACCACAGCAAAACATGGCAACGCTCCGTCTTGCCCCTGCCTACCCGGCAGGTTCCGTTGTGAAACCTGACCCAGGCCGAAGGGCCGTTTTTTACCGAAAACTGTATGCAAATCTTCTTGCCGGCCACAAGTTTACGGGCTTTTTCATCGTAAGCCACAAGGTCTTCGATGTTTTTCAGAATGGCAAAAAGATTGATCCCGGCTTTTATTCTTTGGACCGACATAATATTTCGACTTTTAAATTTTTTATAAAATTACTGCCGGAACGGCCAAAGCGCCTTGACATTTGTCAAGAAATGGGAAGGATAAAAAGTGTTTCTTTGTTAGAAACAAACAGCCGACTAAATATTTTCATAGTTTTGGTTTGTTCAAAAAAGCCGCATAAAATTTTAAAACAAAGTACCATGTCAAAACCTGCCTATAAAGTTTACGGATACCGTTGGGTAATCTTGGGTATTTTTATGCTCATTTCTTTTGTAATTCAGTTGCAATGGCTGGCCCATGCTGCCGTGGCAAGGCCTGCAGAAGTTTTTTACAAAGGGCAGTTCAATCCCGATTCATTTTTCAACATTGATTTTTTGGCAATGGTTTATATGCTGGTTTATATCCTCATCAGCATCCCGGCCTCCTATGTTATCGATAAATACGGCATCAAAAAAGCCATTGGTTTGGGAGCGGTTATTGCCGGCATATCGGGACTGGTGAAAGGATTTTATGCCGATCGTTTCGAGATGGAGGTTATGGCCCAGGTAGGATTGGCCGTTGCACAGCCTTTTGTACTGAATGCCGTAACGGCTGTTACCGTCAGGTGGTTTCCTTTGCGTGAAAGAGGATTGGCAGCCGGACTGGCCATTTTGGCCCAATACCTCGGCATCATCTTTGCCATGCTGGTGACCCCCTTGTTTATCGGGACACATCCGCATCAACAAGGCTATGGCAGCGGGTTTCCACACATGCTCATGACTTACGGGTGGCTCACCTTCGGTGCTGCTGTGGTTACCCTTATTTTTTTGAAAGAAAAACCGGCTACTCCTCCGGCCAACGACAACCTGATACGCCACAGTTTTTTGAAAGGCGTGCGTCACATTTTAAAACAACGGGACATGGTGTTAATGATTTTTGTCTTTTTGGTCGGTTTGGGTATTTTTAATGCCATAAGTTCCATGACAGATTCCATATCGGCCAACCTCGGTGTGCAGGATTCCAACGGACTCATTGGCGGGCTCATGCTGATCGGCGGGGTATTGGGAGCTGTTATTATTCCGGCGCTATCGGATAAATACCGCATGCGCAAAAGATTTTTGGTGATTTGTACCGTGGGAGCACTGCCCGGGGTACTGGGATTAAGCATTACCGGTTATTTTATCCATAATCCGGATGTAGTTTACGGCATCGCGCTTGCCTCTGCTTTTGTACTCGGTTTTTTTATTATGAGCGCCGGCCCGGTGGGATTTCAATATGCTGCCGAAATCAGTTACCCCGCACCCGAATCCATTTCGCAGGGGCTGTTGCTTTGGATAGGCCAAATATCAGGGTTATTGTTTGTGGCAGGAATGAGTATTAAGAACAATGCTTATCTGAACGACTGGATGCTCCTTTTCAGTGTGTTAATGCCTGTTGTGATTGTACTTACGCTGATGACCAAAGAGTCGCCCATGATCATTACCGAGAAAGACCGGATGGAACAGGAAAAAGCGCTGTAAAACTTTCGCAAAAAGAAAAAGGCAGGGAAATCTCCCTGCCTTTTCAAGTGTTCGTTGACTCAATCAAACGATTAGGCTGTTGTTACAGGTTTCTTTTTACTTTTTTTACTGTCGATGGAATAAGCAAACATGGGCACGTAAATCAGGGTAAGCAAGGTACCTATCAGTAACCCGCCAATGGCGACATCGGCCAGCGGGCTCAACCGTTCCAGGCCTACCGCCGTTTCCATGGCAATGGGAATCATACCGGCAATGGTACCGAAGGCCGTCATCATAACCGGACGGAAACGCACCCGGACACTTTCGATGGCACTGTCGAACGGCGAATCGCCACCGGCACGGTATTCCTGATAAAAATCGATCAACAAGACCGCATTTTTAATAATAATTCCGAACAGCAGCAAAATCCCCAGCAAACTGGGCATACAGCTCGGCTTATGGAACAGCAACATACCCCACGCCGCTCCAATCATTGACAACGGCAGCACAAAAATCATGACCAGTGACATACGCACCGATTTATAAATGGCCACCAGTGCCATAAACAGTAGCACAATACCCAGCAAAATGGCTTTGATCATACGGGCAAAGCTGTCGTTTATGGTGGCAATGTCTCCCTCCTGGCTTACCACCACGCCGGCAAGATTCACTTTTTTCAAAGCATTTTCGGCATCTGCCGTCAGGTGCGAAACCGGTCGTTTGGATCGGTATCCGTTCACATCCACGCTGTACATCAGCTTGTCGCGTTCAATTTTCGCATAGGTCAGCTGGCGCGAAACTTTGGCAAAAGTTTCCAGCGGCACCTCACCGAATTTTGTTTTGATGGGCAGCAACCGTAATGCCTGAATATTTTCCCCGAATTTCCCTTTCAGATAAAGCCGCACAAACTGGGTGTTCATGGATTGGTAATTACCGTTCAACCCAACCACCTGTCCTTTCACGGGAAGCTGCATGGCAATTTGATACGGAGTTATGCCGTAGCTCAACGCTTTGTTTTCATCCACATCCAGTTTCACTTCGGTAAAATCCTTGTCCCAGCTTGTGGAAAGCGAGGTAAGCCCTTTTACTTTACCCAAGGCTTTCTTCACGAGGTCGGCTTTTTGACCCAGCCCATCCACATAAGGTGATTCGAGCCGGACATCCACCGTGGCTTTTACCGTAGAAACAGCCGTTGCGCCGAAGTCGAACACATCATTGCGTTTCACGCCGGGCAACTGGGCAATTTTTTCACGGATGGTATCTTCCAGTTGCCAAATGGTTAGTTTCCTGTGAAAGCGGTCCACCGCATTGATGGTGATGGTCGCCTCCGAAGGCAAGTTGCCGCTTCCGAGCGAAAGCACCCCTTTTTCGTTACCAAAGGCCACCGAGCTCATTTTCACCCATTTTTGTTTGTCGAGCCAGTTCAGGAAAGGCTGTAAGTTTTTTTCCGCATGATCCACCGTTTCGTTGGAACTAAAAGCCACCTGCGCCTTGATAATGCCCGTATCCATGGGCGGCATGGCATCACGGCCGATGGTCGGCATGATGGCTCTGACACTGATTATCAATAGAATCAACACACCGATGGTCAGTAATGAACGGCGCAAAACACGGCGTTTGCCATTGGAAAATTTCACCACACTGACATAAGGTTCCACCAGTCTTCCCAACGATTTCTGGTAAAGGCCGTCAAGCCAAAGTTCAATTTTGGTTTTTCTCACACCGTTCTTGTACATCACTTTCAGCAGTTGCGGTATAAAAGTGATCGACAACAAAAACGAAAAGATCAATGCGATGATCAGGGTCATGATCAAAGGTTTAAAAATCTTTTCGGGGAAACCGCCCACAAACATTAACGGAAAGAGGATGGCGATGGTGGCCATGGTACCGGCAAACACGGGAGGTACCACCTCTTTTGTTCCTTTTGTAATAGCGGTATTCAAGTCTTCTTTCAAATCGGTCAGGTGTCGCTCCACATTTTCGAGCACCACCACGGCATCATCGGTCAGCATCCCCAAAGCCAAAATAATGGCTGTATAGATCACAATGTTCAGTTCGCCGCCGCCAAGCCAAATGACGGCAATGGTGCTAAAGAACACCATGGGAATGGAAAGGCCGGCGGCAATAATGGCACGGAAGTTTCCGAGGAAAAACAACACCACCAAAAGGGTATAAAAGATGGCATCGCGCAACGCTTCCAACATGTTGCGGTTCGACAACTGAATGAGGTCGCGTTGCGTATCGGAAATCTGGAACCTTATGTTGGGATATTCGGCTTCCAGTTTTTTCATCTCTTTGCGGGCCACATTGCTCACGTCAAGCACACTGCCGCCGGGCGACCGCTGGATACTCAGGGCAATGGCCTGTCGTCCGTTACCGATATAGCCGCTGGTACGTTTTTGGTATCCCCATTTGACATCAGCCACATCACCCAACCGGACATTGGGCAGGATGGGAATCTGTTTCAAGCGGCCAATTTCATCTTTTTCGCCGTAGATGGTAATCGTATAAAAACCGTTTTTCCCTTTGACGAAACCCACGGGAATATCATGGTTTAACGCCTGTAAAGCCCTTGCGATTTTATCAAAATCCACCCCGTAACGTTTGGCTTTAAAAGGATCAATATCAATATTGATGGCACTTTGATAGCCGCCGAAAACTTCCACATTGCCAATACCCGGATTACTTAAAAGATAGGGTTTGATAAAACTCTGTGCAATTTTTCTGATTTCAGGCAATGTAATTTTGTCATTTTTGGGTGAAAGCGAGATCACATCCACCGGAAGGGTAAAATCACCCACGGTATAGATGGCGGGATTCACGTTCGAAGGCAATTTGGCTTTGGCAATGGAAAGCGCATTGGCTACATCCACAGCTGCTGCATTCAGACCTTTTTTATAGCTAAACTGTGCCAACACAATGGAAAAGTTGGCCACATTCACCGAGCTGATATCATCCACCATACCGAGACGCGAAATCTCCTCTTCGATGGGTTTCGAAATGGTATTGGCCGCCACCTGGGCCGTAGCCCCCGGAATATTGGTAATGACCAGTACCTCGGGCGGTGTGGCATCCGGGAAAAGGTTTTTAGGCAAATCAACAAGCCCCACCACACCCATAAAGAAAAAAGCGGCAATGATGGAAAACAGCAGATAAGGCCTTTTATAAAAAAATTCAAACATGGCTTAATCCTCCTTTACTTTGAGTGAAGTACCACCGAGCAAACGCAACAGAATATCCTGTTTGGCGACCACCAGTTCTTTTCCTGTAAGGCCCGAATCAACCACTACCACACCTTGCTCACCCCGTTGTACCGGATGAATCTCAAGGGCTGAGGCTGTGTTTCCGTTGCGTACCATGACATAACTTTTCCCATTGCGGTTCAAAATGGCATCAAAAGGCAGCAAAATACCGTCCCCTTTGTAAACCAATACACTAACTTCGACCCGATTTCCGGTAGTCATTTCACCACTATTGATATACACTTTGTATTCGGCCAAACTGTTGAACGTACTGTGCAACGGAATGGCGTCATACGTTTTACCACGGAAAACAACGCCGTAAATTTTCAGATGGGTCGGGACGCGAACCAAAAGATAAAAGCCGTTGTTGGCACTCACCGCGGCCACAGGATGCCCGGGCATGGCCATATCACCTTTATTGAGCATGGTTTTTGAAATACGTCCGTCCACAGGCGATTTGATGATGGCATAAGTGAGCGTATTTTTCAAGTCGTTGAGTTTTTGTTTTAACGATTCCACCTGCGATTTAAGTCCCGCTATCCGGCTTTCTTCGGCCTGTGACTGTTCGATGGAAGCACCTTGCACTTTCATCAATTCCAACGTACGCCGGTGAGTAGCTTCCAGATTTTTCAAAACCGTATCCTGTGCTTCTATTTGCGATGAAACACTGTTGATACCGGCCATAATGCTGGTGTTGTCCAGTTTGGCAATCACTTCCCCTTTCTTCACCAGGCTTCCGGAAGCTTTGATCCAGTTTACACGGGCTGCAATGCGCGAAGAAAGCATCACATCTTTATCATTCATGGTCAGGGCCAGAGATGGAAGGGTTAGTTTTACCTCTTTTTCCTGCGGTGTCATGGTACGGACATAAATGGCATAAGCTTTCGCCGGCGGAAGTTTGGCTTCTACACTTTTGGCGTGTTTAATTTTCATGATACCCGCTACCACGATCAGAAGGATAACGATGGTCCAGATAATTGTTTTTTTATTTTTTTTCATGACAACTGATATTTATTTTTATTTCACAATTTGTTCGATGTTATTTCCGTAAAGGACAGCCAATTGCATTAGCGTTTGCCATTTTTTGGCACGGGCACTATAAAGCTGCGATTCTTCCATGACGAGGGCATCTTCGTATTTCAGATAGTCTTCCACTGTCATGCGATGGGAAAGATAGGCCACCCGGGCAATTTTTAATAATTCCTCTTTGTCTTTCACACTTTTTTCATACAGTTTCACCGATTGGTCCAAAAGCGGCAGGTTATTTTCGAGGGCACGGGCTTCCGAGCCGATTTCCAGTTCTTTCTTCTTCAATTCGTTTTGCGAACTTTCATAATCCAGCCGGCTCTTTTTTATGGCAGCATATTGCGATTTGGCAAAAAGCGGAATATTCAGGGTAAGGGCTACGGTACCATAGTCTTCATTGATATTTTTATCGTTGTTGTAAGCTTTGGCCATGCTGTGGTTATAAGAACCGTTAAAAAAGATTGATGGGACCAGTTTTTCCTTCTCGGCACGCCAGGCTATTTTCTGTGCTTCCGTCATTTTCTTCAACGGGTCTAACACGGCAAAACGGCCGTTTTGATAAGTCCCTTGTTGCACCATGGGAACAGGTTGTGTAAGGGTTACTCCGGTGAGCGACCGGATGGCGGCATACGCTTTTTGCTGCTGCTGTAAGATATTGTTTTGCAAAATACCGACTTCATTCAGTGCATTCCGTATTTTCAACAAAGCCGTTTTAGGCACTCTTCCGTTTTTTACTTGTAACTGTATCACCTTCAGTGTTTTGTCAAGCGAAGCTTTTTTTGCGGCCAAGGCTTTGAGCAATGCGTTTAAATATTGAAGGCTTGCATTTGTACTTACAATTAGCGCTTCATTTTGCAACAAATTGATGTGTGCTTTGGCTTCCGCCGAATGATACATCGCCTTTGCTTTGGCAGCAGTGGAATAAATCGACAAGGCAAAAACCGGCATGGAAACGCCTATTCCCATTCTGAAAATATTTTGACTAAATGGCTGGGGTACTGTCTGATTCTGTACCATTTTCAACAGGTCGTTGGGAGCCAGAGGCAACATACCGCTGGGTGTATTGGCATATTCGTACCGCCCGAAGGCATTCACTTTAGGGAAAAGCATTCCGGTTACCATCCGTTTTCCCATAAGTGCTTTTTCAAGGTTCAGCTGATCGGCCACCGTTTGGGGGTGGGTCTTTAACGAGTCGAACAGCGTCTGAATTTGCTCCACCTTCGGCGCTTGAAGACTGTCTTGTGCCTGGGCCAGCAGGGGAAGCAACACAAAAATCATCATCCATTTTCTTATCATCATCATTTTATTTTATTTTTACTGTATCCCAAATTTATTTATAACTCATTTCTTTTCTCATTACCTCTTTTTCATTTTAGCCCTCTGTTTAAAAAACGCAACAAGGTTTTTCATTCCTACTTTTTCCCGAAAAAGCAAAAAATATCTCTCCTGTTCTCAAAGTATATGAAGGAAACATTCCGCCTTCCGGTATTCTATCATTCTGTTGCATAACTTTTTACCCATCTTTTCTTTTCTATCTTCCAACATTCATTAAACAAGTGATTACTCGCTTGCAAATATAGAAGAAAAAATTTCATAAAATCAACCAAAGTTCAAAAAAAATTAGTCCGATTTTGATAATTTTTAACGGGAAAGTAAGAAAATACCGTAACGCTCTGTATCACTGCTCTTTTGCAATGCTGAAAGAATAAGGCGTCGAACCTCTTTGTTATCTTTTTGGGGGATAATATAATCATTGACCGTCTCTCTGCTTTCCAATTCTTCCGAAGGAACAAAGCCGAATCCTTTGTATTGACCATTTTCCACTTTCACGACTGCTTTTTCCGCAGGATGCCGCCCGATATCAACCAAAAGAAAATCTTGTTGGGGAAATTCATAATTTTCCAATGCACGGCGCACCCGCAGGTTATAAGATGCTGCCGGCTCCTCCCCCACACAAGCTCCCCGGCATTGATGAATTTGATAATGAAAACAGGGTCCCGCCACCTCGTACAAGCCGTTCAGTTTTTGACAGAGTGCATATTGTTCCGTCAGACGGGTAAGATGCCCTTTCCCTTCGGAAGCGGAGCCATAAGTATACAGCGGTACAACATCCTCTATTAAAGAGCGTACCCGTAGATTCAGATACCCGTTTTCATCAGTAAAAGCATACAAACCATATCGGTAAACAGAACGTCTTTGGGCACGGTTGAACAACGGTTGATATTTTTTGATTTCGGCTGACTCTAACAAGAGGGCTACCAATTCGCTGCCGGTCACTTGATAATGCACTGAATGCAACAGGTTTTTCATTTCCTGTTCTTTTTTATCGCTATGATTATTCAGGTGAGAAAGCACTCTTTCACGGATATTCAACGATTTACCCACATAAATCAATTTTCCGGAAGCATCGTAAAAATAGTAAACCCCTGTGGCAGCAGGGAGGTTTTCCACGAGCGACCGGTGCACTTGGTGGGGGGCTTTGGGGCGCTGCCCATTGCCCGACAGGGCCGGTTGAACCGATAGGAGTTTTTCGAACAACCGCACCGTGGCAAGGGCATCGCCGGCAGCACGATGACGGGCCGGGTTTTCGATGCCAAGGTTATGGCACAATTTTCCAAGACTGTAAGACGGTTGTCCGGGAAATAACTTCCGGCTCCAGCTAACGGTATCCAACGTTTCCCGCCGGTAATCATATCCCAGCCGCAAAAATTCGTGGCGGAGGAAACCATAATCGAAACGCACATTATGACCAACCAAAACAGCACCATCGGTCAGTTCTACAATTTTTTTGGCCACTTCAAAAAAACGGGGAGCGCTTTTTACCATGGCATTGTTGATGCCCGTCAGCCGGGTGATGCGGTAGGGAATTTTCAATTCCGGGTTGATCAGGGTACTGTATTCCTCCACGATCTTTTCGCCATTGTGCAAGAAAACGGCCACCTCGGTTATTCTCCCCTTTGCAGGGCTGAGCCCGGTGGTTTCAATGTCAATAACAGCGAACATTTTATCCCGTTACAAATTCAACTTCAATTGAATAGCCTTCACCTGTTGTTTAAGTTGTTTCACCTCTTCGGCCAGCCGGTCTTTTTCTTTGTTGGGTTCGGGGACTTCGGAGCTGATGTAGTTCACAAATTTCCATATCTCACGAATTTCGGTAACGGGCAACTCGTAAGGCAGATACAACGGATTCAGCGAATAGAGTTTGATCTTGCCTTCCTCTTTGATTTTGTTTTCCAACACTTTAAAAACAATTCCGTCTTCTTTGGTCAGCACAATGTAAGCATGATGGTTCCGGATGGTGGTCCAATCCTGCACAAATTCACCGGTAACATAGGAGCCATCGGGAATGGGCAGCATGGAGTCGCCGCTGACCTGAAAAGTGCGGTACTTCTTTTCCCTTGACAAAAAAGGCAGTTTAAAAGTCGGCAGTATTTTAATGTATTCGGGATCGGCAAAACCGTTGGCGTAACCGGCTTTGGCTTTTTCGTTGACCAGCTCGATGTTTTCTTCGTTGTCCTGGTCCACCGTAGTGGCGAGTACCCGCAGGTTACTGCCTTTCACATAGATATCGTATCCCCTTTCCAATTGTGAAAGCTGACTTTCCGATAAAGCGGAAAGATCCACTTTAACAAGGGTATCGATGGCCACGCCGAAGTATTCGGAAAAACGCATCAGGGCATTCAGGTTGGGTTGTGCCGCCCCGTTTTCGTATCCGCTCAGGGTGGAACGTTTCATTTCGAGGGCAAAAGCCACCTCGTCCTGAGTACGGCCTCTGCGCTTGCGCAGTAATTTAATGTTGTCTTTGAAATACATATTGTTTTTATTTTATGGTTTTTACTTTTTCACCACCAAGGCACACAAAGGATAACACCAAGTCTCACGAGGGCTCTTCTTCTCTTTTCTTTGCGTTCCTTCGTGCAGCACTTTGTGAGACTTTGTGGTTTTTACTTTTTCACCACCAAGGCGCACTAAGGATAACACGAAGGCTCACGAGGGCTCTTCTTCTCTTTGCATTCCTTCGTGCAGCACTTTGTGAGACTTTGTGGTTTTTCTTTTTTCACCACCAAGGCACACAAAGGATAACACCAAGTCTCACGAGGGCTCTTC
>CAYYRE010000003.1:47140-56457 GCA_964473895.1 uncultured Lentimicrobiaceae bacterium
GTACTTTGTGTTTTTCCCATCGCGAAGGAATTAATGAATTACCCGCTTAATTCCATCTTTCAAATGCTTTACATTAAAGTTAACCAATAGCCCTAAACGACAACCGGAAAGCTTTAAATAAGTAATAATCTGTGCCATATGAATATCAGCCAAAGCATCAACAGATTTTATTTCAACTATTACTTGATCCTCAACCAATAAATCAACCCGATATCCTATTTCAAGTTTAACATCCTCATAAACAAGAGGCAACGGTTTTTGTTTTAACACTTTCAACCCCGCTTGTCGAAGTTCATAGTATAAACATTCCTCATAAGCACTTTCTAACAGCCCCGGACCCAATGCCGAGTGCACTTTAAATGCACAATCCAAGACCTTTTTAAAGATAGTTTCTCTGTCCATAACATTATTATTTTTTCCGGTTATGTTCCTTTTTGTAACCTTTCGCGATACTTTGTGGTTTTTCTTTTTTTCACCACCAAGGCACACAAAGGATAACACCAAGTCTCACGAGGGCTCTTCTTCTCTTTTCTTTGCGTTCCTTCGTGCAGCACTTTGTGAGACTTTGTGGTTTTTACTTTTTCACCACCAAGGCGCACTAAGGATAACACGAAGGCTCACGAGGGCTCTTCTTCTCTTTGCATTCCTTCGTGCAGCACTTTGTGAGACTTTGTGGTTTTTCTTTTTTCACCACCAAGGCACACAAAGGATAACACGAAGTCTCACGAGGGACCTTCTTCTCTTTGTGCTCCTTCGTGCGGTACTTTGTGAGACTTTGTGGTTTTCACATTATGCAGGCAAGCCGGAAACACAAAGTTTTTCATTCTATTTTTTTGTTTTTACGAAGCAGATTTTCTCCATAATGATTATATTGTCGTCATAATTTTGACGGAATTTTAGTCAAAAATAGATAAAATATTTTAAATGTCAAGTATCTGGTCAGGAAAAATTTACAATGGGGAAGAACGGACGATTGTCCACTTTGACCTCGACAGCTTTTTTGTAGAGGTAGAACGGCTGACAAACAGCGAATTAAAAGGAAAACCGGTTATCATTGGCGGTTTTTCAGGCCGGGGGGTGGTAGCCAGTTGCAGTTACGAAGCAAGGCGTTTCGGGATACATTCGGCCATGCCGGTACGTCTGGCCAGGCGGTTGTGTGGCGATGCCGTTTTCATCCGCGGCGACATGGAACGTTACAGCAAATATTCGCGGTTAGTAACAGAGATCATTGCCGAGAGCGCTCCTGTTTACGAAAAAGCTTCCATTGATGAGCATTATGTGGACATCACGGGAATAGACCGTTTTTTTGGCAGTTTGAAATGGGCACACGCATTGAGGCAACGCATCATTGACGAGTCGGGACTGCCCATTTCTTTCGGTCTGTCAGTCAACAAAACCGTTTCGAAAATAGCCACCGGCGAGTCGAAACCCAACGGGGAACGCTATATCCCGCCGGGGAAGGTAAAACCTTTTTTGTTTCCGTTGTCCATACGAAAAATCCCCATGGTGGGAGACAAAAATTACCGGCTGCTCCGATCCATGGGCGTTTCCACCATTCGCACCCTGAGCCGGATACCGCCGGAAATGCTGATACAAGCCATGGGAAAAAACGGACTCATCCTCTGGAAAAAGGCCAATGGCATCGATCCTTCGCCGGTTGTTCCCTACCGCGAACAAAAATCGGTAGGAGCAGAACGCACCTTTGAGGAAGACACCACCGACATGCAGCTGTTGCGTCATACGCTGCTGACACTGACGGCAAAAGCAGCTTTTGAACTGAGAGTCAAACAAAAGCTGACCGGATGTATCACCGTAAAAATACGATACGCCAATTTCGACACACACACCCTTCAACGGCACATTGCTTACACCGCCTTTGACCATATCCTGAACAAAACGGCATGGGACCTGTTTGAACGGCTTTACCGGCGGCGGATGCTGATCCGCCTGCTCGGGGTTCGTTTCAGCCAGCTCATCGGCGGAAACCAACAACTGGACCTTTTTGATGAAAAACCCGAACAGGCCAACCTCTATCAGACCATAGACCGCCTGCGGCAACGGTTTGGAAAAAATGCCGTGCGAAAAGGATTTGAGATTGGGGATTGATGATGGTACCGTAGATATCCCTCCGGAAGGAATAGGAATTGAGCAAAGCCAACGGAATCCATTTTTTCAAAAAAAATTACCGGCATATTGTTAAACATTAAACAAAACATTGTAATTTTGCCCCCGTAATGAAAGGAACAAAAAAACATAACGCCTTTTTAAAAGCAACATTATTCTGTTGTTGCTGTTGTTGTTAACAGACCGTCCGTTTCTGTTCATTTATTTTCCATCCTTTTTCCTTTTTTTAAAACAATATGCCGGAAACGATCCGGTAAAAACCGTACAAAATGAAACGACAACCATTTAAAGTGTATTATTATCACATATCCAGTACTTGCTGTTGTTTATGATTCGCTGCAAGAAAAATTGCACTGCTTAAAAAAACATAGCGGAAAGATAAAAAAGCAAATATCAAATTACAAACCGAAAAAAAACCGGCCTTCGGGCCACAAAAAAGCAATATCATGAACTTCAAAAACAATATACTGGAAACCATTGGCAAAACCCCATTGGTAAGATTAAACCGCATAAATGAGGGGCTGTTACCGCTCATACTGGCCAAGCTGGAATCTTTCAATCCGGGAGGAAGCAGTAAAGACCGGATTGCCGTTGCCATGATGGAGGCAGCCGAACAGGAAGGGCTCTTAAAACCGGGAGGTACCATTGTTGAGCCCACTTCGGGAAATACGGGACTGGGGCTGGCGCAGGCCGCCATCCTGCGCGGGTACCGTGTAATTTTCACCATGCCCGATAAGATGAGCCAAGAAAAGGAAGATGTATTGAAAGCATACGGTGCCGAGGTCATCAGAACGCCCACGGAAGTAGATGCGGATGACCCGCGAAGCTACTATAAAGTGGCCGAACGGTTGTTAAAAGAGATTCCGGATTCCTTTTCTCCCAATCAATATTTTAACCGGAACAACCCGTCAGCCCATTACCGCTCCACCGGACCGGAAATCTGGGAAGACACCGAAGGAAAAATCACCCATTTTGTGGCCGGTATCGGGACTGGTGGAACCATTTCGGGAACTGCCAAATACCTGAAGGAAAAGAATCCGGATATACGGATTATCGGTGTGGATACCGAAGGCTCTTTATACGAAGATTACTTTAAACACCGGAAAACCAAAGTACATGCTTACCTGACAGAAGGTATCGGGGAAGATTTTATCCCTCCCATTGTACAATTTGACAGTATTGACGACATCATCAGTGTTTCGGACTATGATGCCTATGCCACCGCCCGGAGGCTGGTACGGGAAGAGGCCATTTTTTCCGGTTCTTCTGCCGGTGCCGCAGTATTTGCCGGACTGCAGCTCGCGCGGGAACTTTCGCCCCGCGATGTGATGGTTATTTTACTGCCCGACAACGGAAAAAACTATCTTAGCACTTTATATAACGATACCTGGATGAGAGAAAAAGGGTTGTTGGAGGCATTGACCGTCAGCAGTTGAGCGGTTTGTTATTGCAGGTAGCGCATTTGAAAGTGAGCAGGCCCGCCTGACCAGTCATAGTCGGGCAGGCCCGCCTGACCGGCAACAGTCGGGCAGGCAGAAAAATGCTGACAAACATCCGCTGCTCTCCGAGGAGACAACTTTGATAACACGTTAAAAAACAACACAAAAGGATAAGAACATGAAATTTTCAACAAACAGTATCCACACGGGGGAAGTACCCGATTTTCGTGATGGCGCCACAGGTGATGTGGTAGCCGCTTTGCATTTATCCACCACTTTTGCCCGTCGCGAAGTGGATAAGCCCACCGGCGGTTATGAGTATTCGCGGTCGCTGAACCCTACCCGCAAAGCCTTGGAAGAAAAGCTGGCAGTTATCGAGAAAGCCCGTTACGGCCTTGCTTTTGCCTCGGGGCTGGCAGCCGAAACGGCTGTTTTGCTGGCTCTTTTACAAACAGGTGATGAGGTCATTGCCACCGATGACCTCTACGGCGGTACCCAACGGTTGTTCCGGAAAGTGTTTGAAACAAACTTCGGTATCCGGTTCCGGTTTGTGGACACATCGCATCCTGAAAAGATACAGGCGGCCATTACCGGAAAAACCCGCCTGATATGGGTGGAGAGCCCCACCAATCCGTTGCTCAAACTGACGGATATTGCCGAAACGGCTGCCATTGCAAAGCAACACCATCTGACGCTGGTGGTGGACAACACTTTTATGAGTCCCTATTTTCAAAACCCGTTGACGTTGGGTGCGCATATTGTTTTGCACAGTACTTCGAAATACATCAACGGGCACAGCGATTCCATAGGCGGGGCTGTCATGACCCATGATGACGGACTTTTTGAACGCATACGGTTCATACAAAACTCGGCCGGTGGCATGATGTCGCCTTTTGACAGTTACATGGTGTTGCGGGGGATAAAAACCCTTGGCATGCGCATGGAACGCCATGCGGCCAATGCCCAAAAGATTGCCGGATTTCTGGAGCACCACCCGAAAGTCAGGAAAGTCATATATCCCGGATTGGCTTCGTTTGCACAACGCGATGTGGCCCTGAAGCAGATGAGCGGTTTCGGCAGCATGATAGCTGCCGAACTAAAAGGCGACCTGCCAACTGCCAAACGGTTTGTGGAAAACCTGCAACTTTTTGCCCTGGCTGAGAGCCTTGGTGGTGTGGAATCGCTCATTGAGTTGCCGGCATTGATGACCCATGCTTCGGTACCGGCGGAGGTAAGGCAGGCTTTGGGCATATCGGACACGTTGATCCGCATTTCGGTAGGCGTGGAAGACGTGGAAGATTTGCTGGCCGATCTGCAAGCAGCATTGGATAAGGTTTAAGATACCTGTTTTCATCAAAGGTACAGTCTGCCTTTTTTTCTGCAGCAGCGATAGAAGCGGCAGCCCGCAGACGGCAGTGCCCGTGAAGCTGTGGCGGGCGGCGCGACAGGGAAGCGCCCGCCCGCCACATAGCGGAACGGCACTGCCGGCGAGGACTATAGCGAATAGCGCGGCCGCTGCCCGTAAAACAAAAACATTATATGGATACCCCCAGCCAGCTTTTGGCAAGAAAACCGATACCGAACGAAATGGCAGCCACCCCGAGCGAGATGAGCGCCATGGTAAGAAAACGCTTTTTGAAATCAACCGTTTTGGCTACTGAAATGTAGTAATTGTAAGCGGCAATAATGAGCAGCGTCATCACCAGCATAAGGGCCATGGCGGTTTTGGGGGAAGCAAACACGAAATAGGGAAACACCAGCAGCAACACCGTAATGAGATAGGCGACTCCCGTATAAATGGCGGCGGTTACGGGATGGACATCCTCTTTTTCTTCCTCTTCCTGGGAAGCAAGATAGCCTGATGCGGCCATAGACAACGCAGCGGCAATGCCCATAATGAAGCCGGTTATACCAATCACGAGGTTGTCGTTGAAAGCAAAACTCAACCCCACGAGAGTACCGGTGAGTTCCACCAATGCATCGTTGAGACCCAATACAATGGCCCCTACATAGGAGAGTCTTTTGTCGTTAAGAATACCGAGCAGTTCTTTTTCGTGGGCTTCTTCGTCCTGTGCAATACGACTCACCTCGGGATGTTCTTTGGCTGCCTCGTCGTAAAATTTCTGGGCATGGATTTCCCCGCTTTCCATAAGCTTCAACGAAAAGCTCAAACCAAAAATGCGGGCGAGGAAAACATACCAAAATACTTTCCAGCGATCCGGTTTCAGGGATACCTTGGTAATATTTTTCCAGGTATGGTAATGACGCAGTTCATCTTCGGCAATGCTTTTCAGGATTTCCCTGTTTTTTTCATCGGGACACAAGCTGCTGAGACGGTCGTACACATGATATTCGGTTATTTCGGCCTTTTGCTGTGCGAGGTAAAGCGGACGGATCTTGTTTTGCATAACCATGAATTTAAGGTATCGTTTTCGCCGTCAAAAATAGGGAAATGTTTCTGTTTGGGGAAGGCCACCGGTAAAATTACAAGAGGCCTTTGCAACCGGCAACAGGAGGTGGACAATGAGTTTCAGGGCATTTCAGGTTTTTGGGCATCTCTTTTTCAAAAAATTTTATCTTTACCCAAAAAATTTATTTTATGTCGGTAGCCGAATCACCCTTTGTTTTCCGTCTGACCGCCCTGTTTGACCGTATTGAAAAAACCTGGGAAAGCCGGGGATTTATGAAAGTGCTGGCTTTTGCCCTTGTGGTGGTTTACCTGTTTGCCATTTTGCTCATTGTCCTGAAGCAAAACCACACGATTAACTGGCACTTTTTGCCCGACAACCCGTTTAAAGCCATCGAGTTGGCCTTTACCTTTTTACTTTTTTTTGAAGTTATCAGCCTGGTATTTTCGCTGGTAAAATCGGTTTCGGTATCCATGGAAGCCCAATTGCAAATCCTCTCGTTGATTTTGCTGAGAAATGCTTTCAAGCTGTTTGGTGAGTTTCCGGAAACATTACAATGGGAGGCCATTCATCAAAAGGTATTTTTTATGTTTGCAGAAGCATTCGGCGCCTTGTTGATTTTTTCACTCATCATCTTGATTCGTCGCATCGACCGCCATAAATCCATTTGCCGGAACGATGAAGACCAACTATCATTTATTAACATCAAAAAGCTGATTGCTTTTTTGTTACTCCTTATTTTTTTGGGACTTATTTTGTTGGACATCTATCATTTTTTCCGTCAGGAGGCGGTTTTTAACTTTTTCCATTATTTCTTTACCATATTGATTTTCAACGATATTTTGCTTGTCTTTATTGCTTTGCGTTACAGCAATCATTACCGGATTCTTTTCCGTAATTCGGGATTTGCGCTGGCGACCATTGTCATGCGGCTGGCTTTGGAGATCCGGGAACCGTTTAATGTATTGCTCGGTGTTTTGGCAGCTTGTTTTGTCTTGTTGCTTGTAGCGGCCTACAACCGCATTCCGCAAGCCTGGAAAGAAAATACCGAAGGATAGAAAATTCACTTATTTTTGCCGGAAAATATTTTTGATGCATGACAACAGCAGAGCAGATCACCATTTGGAACAAGCAATTTGCCGGGGCTTCACCCGAGGAAGTCATTGCTTTTTTTCTGGAACACTTTAAAGATAAAATAGCCCTTTCGACCAGCATGGGGTTAGAAGACCAGGCACTGACCCACATGATCAGCCGGAGCCATCGGGATGCCCGGTTCTTTACGCTGGACACGGGAAGGCTTTTTCCGGAAACCTACGATTTGATTGACCGTACCGCCAAGAAATATAAAATCAACATTGAAGTTTTTTTTCCGGAGGCAGCCGATGTGGAAAATATGGTAAAAGAAAAAGGGATCAACCTGTTTTACGACAGCATCGAAAACCGGAAACTTTGTTGCCATATTCGCAAAATAAAACCACTGTTACGGGCTACCGAGGGGCTGGATGCCTGGATAACCGGATTGCGCCGCCAGCAGGCGGTTACGCGTCACAACCTACAAACGGTAGAATGGGATGACATCAACAAACTCATCAAAATCAACCCGCTCATTGATTGGTCGGAACAACAGGTCTGGGATTATATAAACCGCTACAATGTCCCGGTAAATCCCCTGCACAAAAAAGGATTTGCCAGCATAGGTTGCCAGCCCTGTACCCGCGCTATTGAACCGGGCGAAGACATCCGCGCCGGACGCTGGTGGTGGGAAAATCCCGAAACCAAGGAGTGCGGGCTGCATAAACGTTAACGTATTTTTTATGGCGTTTGCCAAGACATCGTTAAACCGCGAAATCCTCCGGCTGGCAGTTCCCAACATTGTCAGTAATCTGACGGTTCCCCTACTGGGCATGGCCGATTATGCCCTGATGGGACACCTGAAACAGGACAGTGTTGTTTATGTGGGCGCCGTAGCCCTCGGCACCACTATTTTCAACGTATTGTACATGAGTCTCGGTTTTTTGCGCATGGGGACCAGCGGATTTACAGCCCAGTCGTACGGTGCCCGCGATGAAAAAGCGCTGCACCTCGGCCTGCACCGGTCGTTATTGGTAGCGTTGCTGCTGGCAGCTGTTTTGATGTTGCTGCAATATCCCATACAATGGGTAGCCTTCCGGCTTCTTGACGGCACACCCCAGGTAACCCATCTGGCACGGCAATATTTTTACATTCGAATTTTTGCTGCTCCGGCCACCCTCATGTTGTACAGTTTTTACGGTTGGTTTCTCGGGATGCAAAATGCCCGCATTCCGATGACCATCGCCATTGTGGTGAACACCATGAACATCGGCTTGAATTTTTTGTTTGTCTTCGGTTTCGGGATGCATTCCAACGGCGTGGCGTTGGCCAGTGTACTGGCACAATACACCGGACTGTTTTTGGCCTTCCGGTTCCTGCACACGCGTTACCGTTCATACACCCGGCGTATTGCCGTCAAACTGTTGGCTCAAAAAGAAGGACTGCTTGTTTTTTTCAAAGTAAACGGTGATATTTTTGTGCGTACCCTTTTGCTCATCTTTGTTTTGACTTTTTTTACGGGGGTTTCGGCCCGGATGGGTAATAAAATACTGGCTGTCAACACACTGCTTTTTCAGTTTTTCTTTTTCTTTTCCTATTTTGCCGATGGATTTGCTTTTGCCGGGGAAGCCCTTTCGGGGAAAGCCAAAGGCTCCGGAAACCGGCAACAACTCAAAACAACGGTTCGTCTTTTGTTTTTGTGGGGAGGCGGACTGGCATTGATGACATCCCTGGCATATCTGGTGGGGTTAAAATATTTTCTGCACATACTCACTTCCAACCACGAAATCCTGTTGTTGTCACGTCATTATTTTTGGTGGGTCATCTGGCTGCCGGTGACCAGTATTGCCGCTTTTATTTGGGATGGAATTTATGTGGGGGTAACGGCATCGGCGGCCATGCGTAATACCATGATCCTTTCGGCCCTGCTGATTTTTCTTCCGGTATTTTATCTGTTGTACCCCCATTATGGCAACCACGGGTTGTGGGCGGCATTGCAGGTTTTTATGATCAGCCGGGGTGTTAGCATGTGGATTTTTTCGAAGCGGGCTGTTTATTCGTCCTAAAGCCGCCGATCCAAACTAATGCAACGAATAGTATCTGCATCCGGAAATAATTTTAAAGGATGGGGATGAGCGCAAAACGAATGTGGAAAAGTTCCGGTATTGGGTTTGCTTTTTTTTTACCCTTTGTACCCTTCTTCTTTCTGCTTCCATCGGCAAAGGACAAAATGACACCCCCCTTGTTTGGCACAGCATTTGATTTGCCCTTGTCA
>CAYYRE010000004.1:0-32740 GCA_964473895.1 uncultured Lentimicrobiaceae bacterium
GCTTTAGCGGGAGGTGTAGGGGTAGGTAGATAAAAAAGATATTTATTTGCTGATTGATAATGCATTATAAACTATGTTTTTGGACGAACTTTAAACAACTTCATTTCAGGCCGGAATATTTTTTCCGGAAGCCGGACTGTAGCGCCGACGCGCATGAGGGATAGGAACGGCAGCCCGCAGGCCCGCAGCGGGCTGCCGGCTTGCAGAGACGGGGCTGACGACAGGAAGCCCCCGGAAATGCTTAGCCGGCACCGCTGCGGGACGAGGACTACAGTGGATAGCCCGCCCGCATGCCCTGATGGTCATCCGCTTCCATCGAAAAAATCACTATTTTTGCAACCCAATTCTAAAAAAGAAAATATGTCTGAAATTGTTTCGAAAAACCAACTGGAATACAAAGTGGCGGACCTGCACCTGCATGCGTGGGGCCGCAAAGAGATTGAAATAGCTGAAAAAGAGATGCCGGGGCTGATGGCCCTGCGGAAAAAATACGGTACGGAAAAGCCTTTGAAAGGGGCGCGCATTACGGGTTCGCTGCACATGACCATTCAAACGGCAGTACTCATTGAAACGCTGACAGAGCTGGGTGCTGATGTGCGCTGGGCCAGCTGTAACATTTTTTCGACGCAGGACCATGCGGCAGCTGCCATTGTGGTGGGGAAAAACGGTACGCCGGAAAACCCGTCGGGGGTTCCTGTGTTTGCCTGGAAGGGCGAAACGCTGAAAGAGTATTGGTGGTGCACCAAACAGGCGTTGTCATTTCCGGGGGGCAAAGGCCCCAACCTGGTGGTGGACGATGGTGGCGATGCCACCTTGCTGATCCACAAAGGTTATGCTGCGGAAAACGAACCTTCCACGCTGGATGTAACGCCTGAAAGTGAGGAAGAAGAAGAAATCCTGGCGCTGCTGAAGGCAACCCTTGCGGAAGAACCGCAAAAATGGCACCACATGGTGGCGGAATGGAAAGGTGTTTCGGAAGAGACCACCACGGGCGTGCACCGCTTGTACCAAATGAAAGAAGCCGGCGAGCTGCTGGTACCGGCCATCAACGTGAACGATTCGGTGACCAAATCGAAATTCGACAACCTGTACGGCTGCCGCGAATCACTGGCCGATGGCATTAAGCGGGCCACCGATGTGATGATTGCCGGAAAAGTGGTGGTAGTAGCGGGCTACGGTGATGTGGGCAAAGGCTCGGCCAAGAGCATGCGTTCGTACGGCGCCCGTGTGATCGTGACGGAAATCGATCCCATTTGTGCCCTGCAAGCGGCCATGGAAGGCTTTGAAGTGACCACCATGGAAGAGGCGGTGAAAGAGGGGAATATTTTTGTGACCACCACGGGAAACCGCGACATCATCACCATTGAACACATGGCCGCTATGAAAGACGAGGCCATTGTGTGTAACATCGGCCACTTCGACAACGAAATACAGGTACACAAACTGGAAACCTATCCGGGCATCCGCAAAATCAATGTGAAGCCGCAGGTGGACAAATATGTCTTCCCCGACGGCCATGCCATTTACCTGCTGGCGGAAGGCCGCCTCGTAAACCTTGGCTGTGCCACAGGTCATCCGTCGTTTGTGATGAGCAACTCGTTTACCAACCAGACGCTGGCACAAATGGACTTGTGGGCACACCGCGACCATTATGATGTGGATGTGTACCGCCTGCCCAAATACCTTGACGAAGAGGTGGCACGGCTGCACCTGGACCAGCTGGGGGTAAAACTTACCAAACTGACGCCCGAACAGGCGGCTTACATTGGCGTAAAACCCGAAGGGCCGTACAAACCCGATCATTACCGGTATTAGTTTTTACCGGACTCAATACTTCAAAAAAACGCCCTGCTGTCCTGCAGGGCGTTTTTTTATTTGGCCGGAATGTGTTACTTTTACCAACAAATTAAATTTGCATAAAAAATGAAGAAAACAGCCATTTTATTTTGGGGAAAAGGCGGCAATGTGGAACATGCTGCCAAAGTGATTTACGGACTTTTCGACCCGGAAACTACCGATTTGTTTGCACTGGATGCATTTGATCCGGACAAAATCGGGGATTACGACCTGGTGATTCTCGGCGGTTCGACCGTAGGAGCCGAAAACTGGGAAGACACGTCCAACGACAACCTGTGGAACAACTTTTTCAGGAAAATCCAGCATAAAGACCTTTCGGGTGTTACTTTTGCCGCTTTCGGTTTGGGTAACCAGGTACTTTATCCGGAACATTTTGTGGACGGGTTGGGATTTTTCCATGAGGAGATGTCCAAAACCAATGCCCGTGTTATCGGGGAATGGCCTACCGAAGGGTATCGTTTTACCGACTCCGAAGGTGCACACGACGGCAAGTTTTACGGGCTGGCATTAGACGAAGACAACGAACCCGAAAAAACGGAAGAGCGTGCCAAAGCCTGGGTGGCTGGCCTCAAGAAAGAAATGGGGATGTAACGTTTTGTTGCTTTTACCCGAAAGCCTGCCATCCGTTGGGTGGCAGGCTTTTTTTTATTTGGGAATGAGCGTTTTGTATCCTTCGTAACGGTCAAATATCTGTTTCACGAAATCAAAGGTTTCCCAGCCGCGCATATACCCATTGCGCACCACCGGGTCGTGATAAAATTTCTTTTCGGAAAGGTGCAAAACATAGTAGTCCACATTGCCGTCCCATACGTTGGGGTTTTTACCGAACTTGCGGGCCAACCGCCGCGCATCGAGGATATGACCGAGACCGCCGTTGTAGGAAGCAAGCGTAAACTTGATTTTTTCCACCGAGTCGGAAATCTCCGGCGGGAGTTGTTTTTCGAAAGAACGGAGCAGAAGCACACCGGCATTGATCTGTTCCTCGGGAGAAGAACCCTCCGTAACGCCGTATTGCGCCATGGTTTCGGGCATGAGCTGCATGAGACCGTAAGCCCCCACCCATGACCTGACATCCGGTTTGAATTCGGACTCCTGGTAAATCATGGAGGCCAGTAACCGCCAGTCCCATCCTATTTTCCGTGCCGCTTTTTTGATCAGGTCGTCGTAAGGCGAGAGTTTGCCGCCGGTATAGGAAAAATATTGGCTTTTCACCAGTCGCCGCACCCGCATGTTTTTAAAGTACTTGTTGTATAGCAGGCGGGCTTCCAGCGTACGGTTAAACTTGGTGAGCCAGGCATCGAGGGTGTCGGCCAGCGCTTTTTGGTCTTTGCGTACCGCCCAGGCAATCTTTTGTTCGAAACTGACGGGGGTCTTCACATCAATGTTGGGATAGATTTTGGCAGCATTGCGGGCCACAAACTCATCGGCAACGGTGTAATCGATTTTACCTTCTGCCACCTCACGGATAAGCATTTCGGTGCCCACCGTATCCTGGACGATATGAATGGTGTCGCCGATGCTGTTTTCCAAATCGAGCAGCTGCTGGTAATAGACCGATCCTTTGCGGATGTGAATGGTAAGGCCGCCGAGGTCGATGCGGTTACGGATCAAATGAGCGTTGATCTCATCGGCGGTAGCCATTCTCCGGTAGTTGGCGGGTTTGCGCTGCACAAGCACCTCCCGCGTATAAAACAACGGTTTGGTGAAGCGCAGAAAACGGGCACGGTGGCGGGTAACCGTCAGCCCCATGGCCAGCAGATCGGCACGGGCCTGTTGAAGAATGTAAAAACTGCTGTCGAGGTTGGCCTGAATTTGCAGATCAACCGAAACGCCAAGGTACCTGGCAAATGCCTGCAACAGTTCATACTGGTATCCCATGCGGTGCCCCCGGTAAATGAAGTAGGTATTGGCGCTGTAATCGGTCAGGGCGACAATTTGTTTCCGGGCAAGAATGGAATCCAGCAGGTTTACTTTGTTGTTTTCCGCTTTTTCGTGAATATTGTCGGGCCGGAAAGGGCTGCGGCAGCCCACGGCAAACCAAAGCAAAAACAACAAAAAAGGTACGGTTTTTCGCATAAAAAATTCCTTTTTGGAAAGACCAAAATAGTAAAAATCCTGAAACCGGTTTTTATACACCGCAGGAAGTCCCGTAATTTTTACCTTTGTACCCTGATTTTATTCCTTATGGAAACAAAGCCCCAAAAAGAAAAATGGTACCGGAAGTTGCGTAACAAGTACCACCTGGTGCTCTTCAAGGAAGCCACTTTTGAAGAACGCCTCAGCTTCCGCATCAGCCGCATACAGATTGTTGTGTTTTTGCTGAGTATGGGGATAACTTTTATTGCGCTCACTTTTTTCATTATTGCGTACACACCGCTGAAAGAGTACATTCCGGGGTATCCCAACATTCAACAGAAAAAAGAACTGTATCATTTGAACCTGTTGGCTGATTCGCTTTTGGCGGATGCCAAACAAAAGGATCTTTACATTCAAAACATCAAGCGCATCATCGAAGACAAAGAGCCGGTTACGGAACCCTCCGAGCCCCCGGTGAGCACCAAAAACTACGACACCATTGTGGACCGCCGGTCGAAAGAGGACAGCCTGTTGCGGGTCACTTTTGAAAACCAGACCCGTTTCAATCTTTTTCCGCGCAGCGAAGGATATGCTGAAAACAGGGAAATTTTCAGGCAAAATTTCTTCAAGCCGCTCAACGGGATCATTACAGCCAAGTTTGCCCCGCTGGAGAAACATTTTGGTATTGACATTGTAGCACCCCACAACGATGCGGTAAAGTCGGTGTTGGACGGAACGGTTATTTTTTCGGGATGGACACTGGAAACGGGTTATGTTATTGCCATACAGCATGCCGGTAACCTTATTTCGGTGTACAAGCACAATGCCGTACTGCTGAAACACGAAGGCGACTTGGTAAAAGCCGGTGAACCCATTGCCATTGCAGGAAATTCCGGTGAAATGACTTCCGGACCGCATCTGCATTTCGAATTGTGGTACAACGGGAATCCGGTCAATCCGGTCCATTACATCAATTTCAATTAACACCCCACCGCCCTTTATGAAAAGACGCATCGCCCTGTTCGGCTCCACCGGTTCCATAGGAAAACAAACGCTGGAAGTAGTGGCGGCCCATCCCGGCCTTTTCGATGTGGAGGTGCTTACGGCCCAAAGTCAGGCCGGCCTATTGATACAACAGGCTTTACGGTTCCGCCCCAATGCGGTGGTCATCGGCGATGAAAACCAATACCGCACGGTAGCCGATGCGTTGCAGAAGAAAGACATCAAGGTGTATGCAGGAGCGGAAGCCCTGGTACAAATCACCGGAATGGAAAGCATTGACATGGTAGTCATGGCCATTCTCGGCTTTGCCGCCCTGCCGCCGCTGCTGGCGGCCATCCAAAACAAAAAACCGGTGGCGCTGGCCAACAAAGAAGCGCTGGTGGTGGCCGGCGAACACATCATGCAGGCAGCCAAAACGCACCGCACCCCTATCCTTCCGGTAGATTCGGAACATTCGGCTGTTTTTCAATGCCTTGCCGGCGAAAGGGAAAATGCGTTGGAAAAGATTGTTTTGACCGCTTCGGGAGGGCCTTTTCCGTACCATGACCCACGGATGCTGCACAACATCACCCCGGAGCAAGCCCTGCGCCATCCCACCTGGCGCATGGGGGCCAAAACCACCATTGATTCGGCCACCCTGATGAACAAAGGGCTGGAGGTCATCGAAGCACGCTGGCTCTTCGGACTAACACCCCAACAGATTGAGCTGCTGCTGCATCCCCAGTCGCTGGTACATGCCCTGGTCTATTTTTCCGATGGTACGGTGAAGGCGCTCTTAAGCGAACCTGACATGCAGATCCCCATCCGTTATGCCCTCGGTTATCCCGGACGGCTGCAAAGCCATTCGGCACCACTCGACCTTGCCGCGGTGGGCCAACTCTCTTTTGCCCCGCTGGATATTAAAAATTTTCGTAACCTTGCACTCGCATTGAAGGCGATGGAACAAGGCGGTAACATGCCTTGTATTCTCAACGCAGCCAATGAGATAGCGGTTGATGCCTTCCTTCAAAAGGAAATCGGTTTTTTACAAATGTCCGGCTTGATTGAAAAGTGTTTGGCATCCCTTCCGTTTGTGGCACAACCCACGCTGGAAGATTATCTCGAAACGGACAAACAATGCCGGGTCAAAGCACGGGAATACATTCGAAAAGGTTTTTAAAAACGGGCTTTGGCGACATGATAAAATGCAATGAAATAAAAACAGACAGAATAAAAGATGGTTATTTTAATAAAAGTATTGCAGCTGTTGCTGAGTTTGTCGATTTTGGTGGTCATTCACGAATTCGGCCATTTTGCTGCAGCTAAAATCTTCAAGACAAAAGTCGAAAAGTTTTACCTTTTCTTCAACCCCTGGTTTTCTCTATTCAAATTCAATTTCAAAGGCACCGAATACGGTATGGGATGGGTTCCGCTGGGAGGCTATGTAAAAATTGCGGGCATGATTGACGAATCCATGGACAAAGAGCAGCTAAAGAAGCCGCCGCAGCCGTGGGAGTTTCGTTCGAAACCGGCATGGCAACGGCTCATCATCATGCTGGGTGGCGTTACCATGAACGTGGTGCTGGCCATAGTGATTTATGTGGCGTTGCTGGCCTATTACGGCGAAGAGTATCTGCCCACCAAAGAGGTGAATAAGTACGGTATTGTGGCTGACAGTGTGGCACGTGAAATGGGATTCCGCAACGGCGACAAAATCCTGACCATCGGCGGAAAGCAAGTGAACGATTTTCAAAAAATCCCTATGGAGATCATCCTCAATGAGGCCCAGACAGCTACGGTGCTGCGCGATGGCCACAAAGTGGTGATCCATTTCCCCGAAGGGAGCCTGCACAAACTCATCAAACAAAAAACGCCCTATTTCATGGCGCCGCGCATCCCGTTTGTGGCAGGCAATTTCACCAAAAATTCACCGGCACATCAAGCCGGTTTACAAACGGGCGATACCCTTTTGGGGATCAACGGCAAATACCTGAAATATTTCGATGCCTTTCGCACGGAAGTGCAAAAACATAAAAACCAGGACATTGTTCTTATTGCCAAACGGGGCAACGACACGCTACGCCTGCCGGTACACCTCGGCAGTGATGGCCTGCTCGGCGTTTATCCCGAAAGCAATTTGAGTGCCTTTTTTCACCTGAACCAAAAGAAATACACGGTGGTACAGGCCATCCCGGCCGGATTCGAACGTACCTGGGCGGGCATCGGAAACTACCTGAAGCAACTAAAACTTTTGTTTTCGCCGAAAGTAAAAGCCTACGAAAGCGTGGGCGGTTTTATCACCATCGGCAATATTTTTCCGGCGCAGTGGCATTGGGAGAGTTTTTGGCGGCTGACGGCGTTCCTTTCCATCATGCTGGCCATACTGAACGTGCTGCCCATTCCGGCGCTTGACGGCGGCCATGTGCTGTTCCTGCTTTACGAAATCATTACGCGCCGCAAGCCGAGTGACAAATTTCTGGAGTATGCCCAAATTGTGGGAATGGTCATTCTTTTCAGCCTGCTGATCCTGGCCAACGGCAACGACATCATCAAACTTTTTAAACACTGACATGAGAACTTTTCAGATTCCGGGATGGAAAACGATGTCCCTGCGGTACCTTGTTTGCGATTACAACGGTACCCTGGCCACCGATGGCAAACTGCTGGACGGGATAGCCGAAAAATTGAAAGTACTCGCCGAAATTTTTGAAATTCATGTGGTTACCGCAGACACCTTCGGCCTGGCGGCCCGTGAATTGGAAGGATTGCCATGCCGGTTAAAAATTCTACCCAAAGAAGATCAAGCGGAAGCCAAAAGAACCTATGTCAAAGCCCTCGGTGCCGAAAACACGGTGGCCATTGGCAACGGACGCAACGACCGGCTGATGCTGCAGGAAGCAGCGCTTGGCATGGTGCTGATGCAGGAAGAAGGAGCTGCCGTGGCGACACTTACCGCTGCCGATGTGGTGTGCCCCTCGGCAATAGCGGCTTTCGACCTGTTGCTGCATCCCCAACGGCTCACCGCTACCCTGCGCGGATAATTCACTCCTTCGGAAAAACAGGACGGCACTTGTCAAAAGATATTATTTTTGCAAAAAAACACACTTATGCTGGTGGTTTCTATTCTCATACTCTTTTTCCTTTCGTTTCAGGTAATGCCTGTGGCCTTGGGCATCGATATGAAAAAAGAGGTTTTTATGCAAGCGGTGAGCGGCATTGTTTTCCTCGTATTGGGACAAATGCTGCTTTTTCTGCTGGGCATAGCCCTTGGCAACAGTTTTATGCACCTGCTGGCCGGCATAAAAAATTGGGTACTTTTTGTGGGATTTTTTTTAATTGCGGTACGCTTCAGCATGGAATCGTTCAAGATACGCAAAGGCGAAAGGACCTATGTTGTGGGGAAAAGCAGTACTTACATCTTACCTTCCATTGCGCAGGCGGTCAATACTTTTTTGGCCGGGATTCTTTTTTATTTTCTTCCCGTTAACCTGACAAGAGACCTGATTTATCTCGCGCTGTTTTCCTTTTCCTTTTCGCTTTTGTTTGCCCTGCTGAAAAACAAACGGCTCGCTTTTCCGGCGGTTTCGCTCTTATACCTTGTTGCCGGCAGCTTGCTGATGATAGTATCGTTTTATTTTCTTTTCGTTTAAAACAATGTTTATGATGCGGATTTTACAAAAAATCATTTTTCCGGTTTTGTTGCTTTTTGTCACCTCGCTTTTTGCACAGGTTCCGTCAGGCTACTACGATGCGGCGCAGGGAAAAACCGGAGAAGCTTTAAAAACAGCGTTACACAACATTATCAAAGGCCACAAAGAATATAGTTACAAAGCCCTTTGGAATATCTTGAGTGCCACGGACGAAGATCCAAAAAACCACAACAATGTGATTTTAATATATACCGGCATTTCGCGGGCCAAAAGCGACCATGGCGGAAACATTGGCCAATGGAACCGGGAACATGTTTGGGCCAAATCGCACGGCGGGTTCGGTACTAATCCGCCGGCAGGTACCGATGCACATCACATCCGGCCGGCCGATGTCAAGGTGAACAGCCTGCGCGGTCATCTCGATTTCGACAACGGGGGAACGCTGGTGCCGGGTACCGACAGTTGCTACAGCGATGACAACTCGTTTGAACCGCGCGATGCCGTAAAAGGCGATGTGGCCCGCATGATTTTTTATATGGCCACCCGCTACGAAGGCGACAACGGTGAACCCGATCTTGAAGTGGTGGACCATGTGAATACCTATCCCAACCCTGAAATGGGCAAGCTTTCCACCCTGCTGCAATGGAATGCCCAGGATCCGCCCGATAACTTTGAACGGCACCGCAACAACGTGATCTACTCCGATTATCAAAGAAACAGAAACCCGTACATTGACCACCCCGAATACATTCAGAAAATATGGGGAGGCCCCACCGCCGTAAAAAACAACCCCGAATTGCAGCTCGCCGTTTATCCCAATCCGGTCACCGACCGCCTGACCATCGAAAGCGGGGAAAAGGAAAACCTTTCTTTCCGCATCATAAATGTTTTGGGACAAACCGTGGCTTCGGGCATTGTTTTGCAAGGACAAAACATGGTGGGTTTTACAACAGAAAAACCCGGTCTTTACTTTTTGCTGCTCCGCATGGCGGATGGCCGCTGGTCGAAACGTTACAAAATCATAAAATCAGGAACAACCCCATGAAAAACCATAACATCATACGCATAACCAAAGACTTCCGTTTCGAGATGGCCCATGCCCTGAAAGGGTACGACGGGCTGTGCCGCAACATCCACGGCCACACTTACGAACTGAAAGTCACCATTGCCGGTACACCCATTACGGATGAACAAAGCCCCAAACTGGGGATGGTCATGGATTTCGGCGACCTGAAAAAAATTGTCAAAGAGGAAATCATCAACCGTTACGACCATGCGCTGGTGCTCTACGAAAAAATGCCGGAAGCGCTTATCGCCGAACTGAAAAAAAACTTTGAACGGGTCATTATCAAACCCTACAATCCCACCAGCGAGCTTATGTTGCTTGATTTTGTAGAGATGATTAAAAGGCGGCTTCCTGACCATGTCACCCTGAAACACATGTTTTTGAGGGAAACCACCACCAGTTATGCCGAATGGTATGCGGAAGACCACATTGAACCGTAAAGCGTCCTTTGCCTTGCAAATCATCCGTTGAAACGCCGTCCGGCCTTTGTCCGTTCCGCGGTATGGCCAAACTTTTGTAATTTTACGGGCCAAAGGAAGAGGCATGCAGAACAATCCGATATATGTAACCAAAGGAAACGGCGACCGGGTTCCTTTTGACGAAAACAAGCTGCGCCGGGCGTTGAAAAATTCGGGCGCCGGCACCAAAGAGGTGGAAAAAGCCCTTGCGGCGGTAAAAAAAATCCTTTACCCCAACATCAGCACGCGGAAAATATACCAGACGGCTTACCGTATCCTGAAAAAAAGTTCGCGTCACTCGGCCGGACGGTACCGGCTGAAAAAAGCCATTATGGAACTGGGCCCTTCGGGTTATCCGTTTGAAAAATTCATGGGACGCATCATGGAATCACGCGGGTACCAGGCATTGGTAAATGTACACGCCCGGGGTAAATGTGTGGAACACGAGGTGGATGTGGTGGCACGTAACGATAAAGAACAGTTTATGATCGAATGCAAATACCACAGCGACAGCAAACGCAACGTGGATGTCAAAGTGGTTTTGTATATCGCCTCGCGCTTCCGGGATGTGTCGGCCGTTTGGCGCCAAAACGAAGGCGATGACCCACGCCAATATTTCGGTATGGTGGCTACCAACACCCGGTTTTCGGAGGATGCCATCCGGTATGCCGAATGCGAAGGACTGCGGGTTATTTCGTGGGATTATCCCGCCGGGAACAGCCTGAAAGAATGGGTCGACCGTTCGGGGTACCATCCCATCACCAGCCTCAGCCAACTGAAAACAGCCGAAAAACAGCTTTTGCTTGAAAAAGGGGTGGTTTTGTGCCGCGACATAAAAGAAAATATTTCGCTGTTGGAAGAAATGGGGTTCAATAAGGTGAAGATAAACAAGGTATTGGCTGAAGCCAATTTACTATCGGGAGAGATATGAAAAAAGAAACAACGAGGAAGATTTGGGAAGAAAAACATGAAGTTTCGTGGGAAGACACCACACCCGACAACCACTTGAGCATTACCGCCTTGGACCGTGACCTGTTGCAAGCGGCGGTGAACCATGCCGAACATTTGGGTTTCGGATTCTCGGATACCAGCAAAGAAGACCTTTCGTGGGTGCTGTTTCGCATCAACCTGCAGATCAACCGGCTGCCGGAATGGAAAGAGCCTTACCGGGTCATCACCTGGCCCAGCCGTGTGGGAGCATTAACCGCTTTTCGCGAATTTGAAGTACTGGACGAAAAAAACCAACGCCTTGCCGCCGCCACTTCCGAATGGTCGGTCATCAACCTGAAAACCCGGCGACCACGGCGCATGAGCACCCTGACGCACCTGAACGATAACCTTACGGACAACATTATTTTGCAGCGTCCTTTTTTCAAATTAGACAATACCATCCCCTTTGAAGAACTTTTTTCGGTAACCGTCCGCTATTCTGATATGGACATGAACGGCCATGCCAATGCGGGAAAATATTTCGACTGGCTTTCGGATGCCGTTTATGAAATGTACGGAAACAACAATGTGGCTTTTATTTCATTCAACTATTTTCAGGAATGCCTGCTCGGCGACCGCGTTTCCATACAAAAAAGCAGCAACGGCAGCGGCTTTGTCCGGGGAGTAAAAACCGGCGACAATAAAACCGCTTTCTGGGCCAAAGTGGAAATGAGGGATCGGTCGTAGCCAAAATTTATCCGGTGGTTTTACGGTACTTGAGCACCGAAAATACCAACATGGCCAGTGTATATCCCGAAAGGATAAAAAAGTCTTTGTAAAAATCGGAGAAAACAGAACCTTTCAGCATGATCATCCGGTTTATTTTTACAAAATAAGCCAACGGATTGAGCTTGTCAAGTTGCTGTGCCCAGAGCGGCATGCTTTCGATGGGGGTAAACAAACCGCTCATCAGGATAAAAATTACGAGGATAAACCACGAAATAAACATGGCCTGCTGCATGGTTTCGGTCATCGACGAAACAAACAATCCGAGCGAAAGCACCAACAACAAATATACTGCTGCTACACCCAACAACAGCAGCGGACTTCCCACCATGACAATCCCAAACCAAAAACGCGCCAGCAACAACCCGATGATTAAATCCACCATGGCAATGATCCAAAACGGAATCAGTTTTCCGGCAATAAACTGCATTTTATGCATCGGCGTAACGTTCAACTGTTCAATGGTACCGAGCTCCTTTTCCTTGACAATGTTCATGGACGACAGAAACAGGGCAATGATGGTAATGAGCAGTACCAAAATACCGGGGACCATGTAAGTAATGTAATTCAACTCGGGGTTATACCAAAACAATGATGATATCTGAACAGGCAAACCTTTATACTTGCCAGGAAATTGCCGGATGACAATGTTTTCGTTAAATTTCCGGATAATGGAAACGGCATAGGCATTCATCAGGCTGGCGGCACTGCCGTTGATGGCATCGGTTACGATGCGGACGGAGGCATTGCCTTCCGAAAAGAGGTCTTTTTCGAAACGGGGGGCTATCACAAGTACCTGGTCTGTTTTACCGGCAGCCAAATCCTTCGCTGCCTCGCTGTAGGCATCGGTTTCACCAAGGAAATGATAAAACGGAGAACCGGAAAATTTGTTAATCAGCCGGCGCGATACCGTGGAATGGTCGTGATCTACCACCACCAACCGGATGTTTTTAATCTCAAAAGTAGCCGTATAAGACAAGACCAACAACTGCACAATGGGGATAAAGATTATGATGGGCAACATGGATTTGTCCCGGAAAATCTGGGTAAACTCTTTTTGCAATATGTAAAATACCGTTTTCAACTTTTCCCTTTTTAATTTTCTTCCAATCGTATTTGAAACCTGCGGATACTCATCACAATAAACAAAACCGTCATACCGAAAATAATGAGCGTTTCTTTCCAGAAATATTGTATCCCGTTACCTTTTAACATAATGCTTTTCAGAATAATAATAAACCATTTCCCCGGCATAATGTCACTTAAAAGCTGTAAAACCACCGGCATGTTGGCAATGGGAAAGATAAACCCCGAAAGCAAAATGGTGGGTAGCAGCAAGACAAACATGGAAAGCATCATGGCTTGTTGCTGCGTTTTGCTGGCCGTGGAAATAAGAATGCCGAGCGAAAGAGACATGACCAAAAATAGCAGGCTTTCGCCCAAAAGCAGGAGAACGCTTCCGCGGATGGGCATGCCGAAAACAAACTGCGACAGCAGCAAAATAATGATCAGGTTCACGAACGACAACACCACGTAAGGAACTACTTTACCCAAAATAATGATACCCGGTTTCACCGGTGATACCAAAAGGGCTTCCATGGTACCCAATTCTTTTTCGCGCACAATGGTAATGGAAGTCATCATGGCACTTACCAGCATCAAAATCACCGTAATGATGCCGGGAACAAACATAAAAACACTTTTCAGTTCCCGATTGTAAAGCATGGTGCTTTCTACATTGATGTGCAAAGGGATTTTTTGGGTTCCGGTAAGGTTCTGAAAAACAAATGTATTGATGATGCCACTCGTATAGGCGTTCAGGATATTGGCGGTATTGGGATCGGAGGCATCCATGATCAGTTGTACCGATGCTTTTCCTTCGGTTTTTATTTTTTTGGCAAAATCATTGGGAAAAACCACCACTTCCTTGATGTCACCCCGCCGGAAAGCCGGTTTGATTTCATCGTACGACGACAGATAGCGGTCGAGGATAAAATAGTGCGAAGAAAGCAGCTTTCGCGTGATTTGACGGGTCACCACATCCTTCGAGTTGTCCAAAACGGCAATATGGGCATTGTTGATGTCGTTGGTAATGGCAAAGCCGAAAAGCAAAATCTGCGCCAGCGGCATACCAAACAGGATGAGCATGGTGCGGTAATCGCGGAAAATGTACAGAAACTCTTTTTTAATAAATGCCCACATACCTTTTGTTCTTATTCCACATTTCTGGCAATACGTAAAAACACATCGTTCATATTCTTTACCCCATAGGTTTTTTTCAAATCACCGGGTTTTCCAAGGGCTTTGATTTCGCCTTCGGACATTATGGAAACCCGGTCGCAATATTCGGCTTCATCCATGTAATGGGTAGTGACAAAAACAGTGGTGCCGCTTTCGGAAGCTTCGTAAATCAGTTCCCAAAACTGCCGGCGTGTCATTGGGTCCACACCGCCGGTGGGTTCGTCAAGAAAAATAATCTCGGGATGGTGCATGCCGGCCACCGAAAAGGCCAGTTTTTGTTTCCATCCCAACGGAATGTTACGCAACAGCATGTTTTCGTAACTGCGCATGTTCAGTTTATCAAGATAATAACGGGTCCTTTCCCTGATTTCTTTCCGGCGCAAGCCGTACACCCCGCCGTAAAACCGGAAATTCTCCTTCACCGTCAGGTCATTGTACAACGAGAAGGCCTGGCTCATGTAGCCGATGCGTTTTTTCACTGCTTCCGGACGATGGTTGACATCGATGCCGGCCACTTTCACCGTACCGGAAGTGGGTTTCGACAAACCGCAGAGAATTTTCATGGCGGTGGTTTTTCCGGCACCGTTGGCCCCGAGAAAACCGAAGACTTCCCCGCGGTAAACGTCAAACGTCAGCCTTTTGTTGGCTTCAAACGAACCGAAACGCTTCACGAGCTCACGTACTTCGATGATTTTTTCGCGTTTTTTCGTCATGGCGCCACCTTTTTATCCATTAAAGCCAAAAAACAGTCTTCGATGGAAGGGGTAATGGTTTCCACCGAAATGTCGCGATGTCCTTTTTCCGATAGAAATCGTTGCAGTTTTTCTTCCGTTCCCGAAAGGGAAGAAGGGCCGGTCAGGTGCACTGTGTCGCCGAAACGATACGCACGGTATCGATCGTCAAAAGCCGATAATTCATGAAGCAGGGGAAACATTTGATCTGTTTTGACGGAGAACAGGGCGCCATCGAAGGTTTCCACAATTTGGCGGGGTGTACCGAGCGACAACAGGCGGCCCGACTGCATCAGCGCCACGCGGTCGCACAGTGCCGCCTCATCCATGTAAGGCGTGGAAACGAGGATGGTGATGCCTCTTTGCTGCATTTTTTTGAGCAAATCCCAAAACTCTTTTCGTGAAACGGCATCCACACCGGTGGTGGGTTCGTCAAGGACCAGTAGGCGCGGTTTGTGAATCAGGGCACACGAAAGGGCCAGCTTTTGTTTCATACCTCCCGACAAGGCACCCGCCCGGCGGTTTTTAAACGGTGCAATCTGTTCGTAAACATCCTTAATGAGATCGTAATTTTCTTCAACCGAAGTACCGAAAATCCGGGCATAAAATTCAAGGTTTTCCCTCACCGTCAGTTCCATGTAAAGCGAAAACCGTCCGGGCATGTATCCGGTAATTTTTCGAATGGCTTTGTAATCATCGGCCACATTCCATTGGTCAATGAAAGCCGAACCGGCATCGGGCAGCAACAAACTGGTCAGAATCCGGAATAACGTAGTCTTTCCCGCCCCATCGGGACCGATAAAGCCAAAAAGCTCTCCCGGCCGGATATCCAGCGTGATATCTTTCAGGGCCTCAACCTTTTCGAAAGATTTTACTAAGTGCTTTATTTGAATAGATACGGACATACACCCCCTGTTTTCCCCCGTTTCGCCAGGGAAATACGTAAATTAAAAGTCTTTTTTCAGTAAAATACCGGAACGGTATCCGGAAAGTTTATTTTTTCACGCGGGTCCAGTAAACAGTCCTGCCCAGCAGACTCACACCGATATATCCGCGGATTTTCAAACGGTCTTTGTTGTTTTCATCCGGAAATTCCATGTAGCAACTGTAAGTTTTGCCTTTTTTAGGATCGTAAATGGTACCATCTTCCCATTCGTCATCTCCATCAAAAACAAAATTTTCCAGTAATTTCATACCCATGATGGGACGATTCCGTAAAGCGGGGTTTTCGTTTTTGTCATCCACTTTGGGTTTTCCCGTAATACTGTCAATGGGCGTTTCAAGCCACACAATTTTCCCAAAGTATTTGTTTCCATCTTTGTAAATCTCCACTTTGGAATCTTTGTACTGAGTGAGCCACACACCGACCACATCATCGGCTTTTACATCCTGTGCACGGACTTGGGTAAAAGGGGCCATCCATAAACCCAACAGCAAAATGGCAATACTTGTAATTTTCATCACTTCTAATTTTTAATGAATAAATCTGTTTTGATTTTAATTTTCAATAATTTCCGCATAAAAGTAAAAAAATTTCGGGATAAATCCTCTTCTTTTAATTTGTCTTCGATGGGATGAACCTAAACTCCCCCGGCATCCCGATTTTCAACTTGCCTTGCGGGTTGGGTACTTTGATTTTTACGGCATACACCAAGCCCACACGCTCCTGCTTGGTTTGTATGGTTTTGGGTGTAAATTCCGCTTGTGACGAAACCCAAATCACAGTACCTTCCGTTTCGGTATTTTGGGTTTCGGAACGGTCGTAATAAACTTTGACCTTTTGGCCAATACGAAGTTGGCTGAGCTGGCTGCCGCTTACATAAGCATTTAGCTCCAGCGTGGTAAGGTCGGCAATTTTGTACAGCGGTTTGCCGGGCAACGCCAGCTCACCCTGTTCGGCATATTTCTCCAAAACCGTTCCGGCCACCGGATTCACAATCAAACATTGGCGTATGCTTTCGTTTACCTCGGCAATTTGCGCCTCCAGACTTTGTATTTGACTGAAAATATTGTTTTTGCGGGTTTGTGTGGCTTTGATTTGTTTTTTATTTAAAGCCACCAGGCCCGAGATGTCATCCAACTGCTTCTGCGTCGCGGCATGACTTCGAAAAAGGTTTTGTATCCGGTGCAAGTTGGTTTCGTTAATTTTGAGCTGTTGCTTTTGCACCGCTATGGTTGCCCGGATGTTTTCCAGATGGGATGCCACGGCCTTTTTTTGGTTTTCCAACACCTGTTTTTTCAAATACAACTGCGTGGTATCTACCAGTCCCACCAATTTCCCCATCTTCAGATGTTGCCCCTCTTCCACATTGAACCGTAAAAGTTGCCCCCTGTTTTGTGCTGAAACAATCACCTCGGCATGGGCATCAAAATTTCCATAGCCATCCGACCGGTCGCCCTGCGACGAACACGAAGGCAAAAGGGCCATCCAAACGGCGGCAGAAAAGAACAAAAGCGTTTTTTTTATATTTTTCATAGATATGTATATTATTTTTCGATTCACAATATTTCCCGATTATAAATTTCCCAATGCGGTCATGTACTGATATTTGGCAAACAAAAGTTGCAACTTGTGTGCCTGCAGGGTCAGTTGAGCTTTCACCTCTTTGTTCAATTCGATGAGGTAAGCGGTGGCCGTAATGGTACCGTTTTTCAGTTTGCTGTCGGCGGCGGAAACCACTTTGTTTTGTAACCGTAAAATGTCACGGTCGCTTTTCATGAGTGTTTCGAATTTAAGGATGTTGCTTTTCAACTTTTCCAGTTCGGCTTGCAACGACTGGTCAAAATTTTCCTTTTCGGTTTGCAGGACATCCGATTGAATACGCAGGATTTGCTTTTGGTTTTTCGTCCGGTTCCAGTCGTAGATGTTCCAGTGCAGCCGGATGCCGGCCATATAATAAGTATCGAAGTTGTTGTTGAGCATATCATATCCCGGCCGGCCGTATCCGGCCTGACCGAAAAGTTTGAAAACCGGCAGGCGTTTCACGGCGGTCAGTTTCTGTTGTGCCGATATTTTCTGTTGCTGCAGCGTCATCATCTCATATTCGGGGCGGTGGTTAACAAAATCGTACGAAGGCAGGCTCACCTGCGGGGTAAGCAACTGCCGGGCATCGGTCAGGTGCAAATGGGTCAGCCGGTTCAGCGATCCGAGAAGACCTTTCTGATCCGCTTTTTTTTCAATGATTTGCTGTTGAGCCAATTTTTGGTTTACCTCCAACGCATCCACATCTGCCGGAAGCAAAACACCGTTTTTTACGGCAGCACGGGCCTCTTGGATACGGGCATCCAAATCGGACACCAAAACCTGCAGGGCCCGGATATTGGCCTGTAAAAAGAGTATTTTAAAATAAAGCACACTCACCTGTTTTTTTAGGTTGAACGTTTTCAGCTTTACCTGTTGGTCTGCTAACCGGTATCCGGCCAACCGCACCGCTTGTTGGTTTTTGGTAAAACCGCCATCCCAAATCATCTGGTCCAGATCGAAGTTGATTTTGTACCAATCTTTGCTGATGACCGGAAGATCGAAACCCGGAACGGGTGGCATGGGGACTTTGGTCACATCCGATTGATAGGAAGCCTGTCCGTTGAGGTTGAGTTGCGGCAGGTAATTCTTTTTCAGGTTTTGCTGTTCAAGGTCGTACTGCTGCCGGTTGAGGGGCAACTGTTTTTGTACGGGAAAATGTTTTACCGCTTCCTGCAGGCATTGTTGCAACGAAATCCCGGCAGGGGCCTTTTGAGCCGACAACAGTGCAGGAAACAAAATCCCCCAACCAAACAAAAAAATCAGTTTCTTCATCGAATATATTTTATGGGCGCAACGCCCTTTTCATAAACAAAATAATGTGTTGTTTTCTTTCGTACAAAAAGTTTTCGGCTCCGGCCGGATGGGTTTTAAAAAAGACCTCCTCAAGCAACGGACGGGCAATATACGGAAAGATACACATTCCCAGTAAGTCGATGAGCAAGTGTTCAGGCGTTATCTTGATCATTTTTTGGGCGGCAATATTATTTTCGACCATTTTTTCAAATGCCGGGATATTCAGTTTGATTTGATTTCGCAACGTTGCTATCCGTTCGGGATGGCTGTTGATTTCATTGAAAATAAAATTGGGGATAAACGGATTTTGCTTCAGCGTGGTCAGGTAATGATCCACAAAAGTCTCAACAAAAGTAAAGACATCCCCGTTTTCGTGAATACTTTCGTTGATGACATCAAAAACACCATCCAAAGCCTGTTCGAAAATACGGCTAAACAATTTTTCCTTGCTGCGGAAATAGTAGTGTAACAAAGCCTTGTTGATGCCGGCGCTGTCGGCAATTTCCTGCATGCGAGCACCATCCAGCCCTTTTTGAATGAATACCCTACGGGCTGCCTCAAGGATTTGTTGCTCTGTTTTCGATATGTCTTGTGTTTTATCCATTTGATTTAACCATATGGTTTAATTGATTGGGCAAAAGTAAAACAATTTTTTCATCCGCCAAATTTTTTTCAAAAAAGTGAGGTATTTTGTCACAATTCTGAGGTGCTAAGCGCAAAAAAAAGTGCCAAAACGGGTTTGGAATTGCTTTGTAGCCCGGATTTTAACCCGGGGCTACCCTTGTTGCACCCCTTTGGGGCTTCATTACGTTCGACGACAAAACCGGATTTATGCAATGCTTTTTTTCTCTATTTTTGGCAAAAATTTACGGGTCATGGCACAAAAGAAACAATCCAAGGAAGTAAAAGGAAAGAGCAGTCTGCAATTTGCCTTCCATAAAGAAAACTACAAATACATGTTTATCGGGTTGGCATTGCTGGCCATCGGTTTTTTACTGATGATCGGTGGCGGGTCGGATACCACCACAAAATTCAGCCCGGCTATTTTCGATTTCCGGCGTATCACACTGGCCCCCATTCTGATCCTTGCCGGTTACGGCGTTGAGCTTTATGCCATTATGAAACGGCCGAAACAACAATAATAACCAAACAAAAACCATTATGACCTGGCTGCAAGCGCTCATCCTTTCGATTGTCGAAGGGCTCACTGAATTTTTACCGGTTTCTTCCACCGGCCACATGATCCTCACCGAAGGCATCCTCGGCATGAAAAGCAACGATTTTATACAGGCTTTTATCATCAACATCCAGTTCGGGGCCATTTTGTCGGTGGTGGTTTTATACTGGAAACGGTTTTTCCAGTCGTTGAACTTTTATTATAAACTGTTTGTGGCTTTTTTACCGGCTGCTTTTTTCGGACTGTTGCTCAACAAGTATATTGAGGAATTACTTCAAAGTGTTTATGTGGTGGCGGTTATGCTCATCCTTGGAGGGATTGTACTGGTTTTTGTGGACAAATGGTTTTTGCATCCGGATAAAAATCAGGAAGTAACTTACAAAAAAGCGTTGATTATCGGGCTGTATCAGGTCTTGGCCATGATTCCGGGTACTTCGCGGTCGGCCGCCACCATCATTGGCGGAATGACCCAAAAGCTGACACGGAAAACCGCTGCGGAGTTTTCATTTTTTTTGGCGGTGCCCACCATGTTTGCCGCTTCGGGATACAAACTGCTCGAAAATTACAAAGCCATCAACACCGGAAATATCGGCATCCTGCTGTTCGGTAACGTGGTGGCCTTTGTGGTAGCCCTTTTTGCCATCAAATCATTCATCCGTTACCTTACGAATCACGGTTTTAAATGGTTCGGCTATTACCGCATCATTGTCGGGCTGGTCATTCTCCTCTTGTATGTTTTTGGTGTTAATTTAAGCATCTCCTGATGGCATTTCATTTTGCAGAAGGAGAAGTATTGCTCATCGACAAACCGCACGGATGGACTTCGTTTGATGTGGTCAATTCGCTGCGGTATTTCATCCGGCGCGTTTACGGATTGAAAAAAATAAAAGTGGGGCATGCCGGCACGTTGGATCCCATGGCCACGGGGTTGCTGATCATTTGTACCGGAAAGATGACCAAACAGATAGATAGATTTCAGGGGATGGACAAGGTTTATGTGGGCCAAATGCAACTTGGGGCCACCACACCATCGTACGACAAAGAAACCGAACCCGACCGGCATTTTGATATTTCGGAGCTGACACTTGAAAAACTACAGGAACAGACCAAACAATTTGTCGGTGAAATCGAACAGGTTCCGCCCCGCTACTCGGCCATCAAGATCAAAGGCAAAAGGGCTTACGATTATGCCCGCAACAACGAAGAGGTTCGGATGAAATCGCGGAAAGTACACATTCATCAGTTTGAAATCATCAATTATGAAGCGCCCTTGGCTGAATTTGTGGTAAAGTGCAGCAAGGGAACTTATATCCGGTCGCTGGTACGCGATTTTGGCGAAAGCCTGCAAAACGGCGCTTATCTTACGGCACTCAAACGAACGCAAATCGGTGATTTTCTACTGAAAGATGCCTACACACCCGAAGCTTTTAAGCAAGCCGTACTGAACGAAACGGGCTATTCGTTCGACACGGAAAAGTAACCATCTGGCTTTCACAAGCCTTAACAAAACTTTTCTTGACATCGCCTCGAAAATGGCTTACCTTTGCACGCTTTTTGATAGCGAAGATTTTTCACGATTACCTAACCAATTTGAAGAGACATTATGAAATTATCACAATTTTATTTCGATTTACCCAAAGAGCTGATTGCCAACCACCCCCCCAAAGAGAGAGAAGACGGACGCATGATGGTGGTGGATCGCAATAAGCAAACCATAGAAAACCGTAATTTCAGGGATATACTGGAGTATTTTGAAGAAGGCGACACTTTTGTGATAAACAATACCAAGGTTTTTCCGGCCAGGTTATACGGCGAAAAGGAAAAAACAGGAGCCAAAATCGAGGTCTTTCTGCTGCGCGAACTGAACAAGGAAAGCCGTTTGTGGGATGTTATGGTGGACCCGGCCCGCAAAATCCGTATCGGCAACAAACTCTACTTCGGCGAAGACGAAACCCTTGTGGCCGAAGTGATTGACAACACCACCTCGCGGGGACGAACCTTGCGTTTTTTGTTCGACGGTCCCTACGAAGAGTTTAAAGCCACGCTGAAAAGACTGGGCGAAACGCCTTTGCCCAAAATTCATAACCGGCCGGTGGAACCCGAAGACGAAGAACGTTTCCAAACCATTTACGCCAAACACGAAGGGGCTGTTGCCGCACCCACCGCCGGATTGCATTTCTCGCGCGAGCTTATGAAACGGCTGGAAATTGTCGGAGTGAATTTTGCCGAAATCACCCTGCACACCGGATTGGGTAATTTCCGCCAAATCGAAGTGGAAGATTTGACCAAACACAAAGTGGATTCGGAAGAGCTCATCGTCACCCCGGAAGCAGCGGAAATTATTAACCGGTCTATTGAAAACCATAAAAAAGTGGTGGCTGTGGGGACCACCAGTATGAAAGCGCTGGAATCTACCGTTTCCATTACGGGCAAAATCAAGCCTTTCAAAGGCTGGACCAACAAGTTCATCTTCCCGCCGTACGAATTCAAAACGGCCCACGCCATGGTCACCAATTTTCATCTGCCCTATTCCCCCATGTTTATGATGGTAACGGCTTATCTCGGTTACGACTTTGCCTTTGAAGTGTACCGCCAAGCCATAAAAGACAAGTACAAATTTTTCACCTACGGCGATGCCATGCTGATTATCTAAAAGATAAACACTTTAAAAAGTCCGGCATTAGCCGGACTTTTTTTGTTTTGCGCTTTGGAATTTAACCCGGAAAATGGTGCATAGTTTCCGGGTTATGTTTATTTTCGCCACACCTTATGAACGAAAAGCTATTCATCGTACTGGTTGCCGGGGGACGAGGGACACGGCTCGGAGGCGAAACGCCCAAACAATTTCATTTGGTGGCGGGTAAGCCGCTTATCATGCACACTTTCGATGCATTTGCCCCCTTTTTCGGAAAGGCCGAATTTTTGCTTGTACTGCCCGAAATGGAAATCGGCCGGTGGAAACATTTATGTGCCGATTACGGTTTTTCGCTACCCCACCGCATTGTGGAAGGAGGGCCTACACGCTATCATTCCGTCAAAAATGCGCTGGCATTCATTGATGACAAGAGCCTGGTATTTGTCCACGATGCCGTTCGCCCGCTGGTGAGTGAAGACACCCTGCTGGACGCTTTGCAAATTGCCCGTATCCACGGCACGGCCATTCCGGTGGTACCTGTAACCGAGTCGATCCGGCAGGTGGAAAACGGCATCAACCGCGCCGTAAACCGTGAACAGTTCCGGATGGTACAAACACCGCAGGTTTTCCGTTCGGGAATACTGAAAAAAGCTTACTTGCAATCATACCGGGACAGCTTTACCGATGATGCTGCCGTAGTGGAAAGCACCGGACAACCTTTACATTTAGTGGACGGGAACCCCGAAAACATCAAGGTGACCCATACGGGCGATTTGGGATATGTAGAAACCCTGCTGACCGCAACAGGGCGAGATTGATTAAACACCGGCAACGAAATTACATTTCACGCAAAAGCATGACTGCACTCATCATCATTTGGTTATTGATGATAAAAATGTGTTCCATTTCATGTAACGTACAGTTGTACAGTATTTTCATTTCCGTATCCCTTTTGTCCCTGTCCACAATATTCAAAATACCTGTTACCCGGTGATGTGCAGCCGTTCCGATCCACACATCCAATTCTTCGCCATCGGTGGAAACGGTATTTTTTATGTATCCGTAATCATACGGATAAACAAAATCCGTAAACCGGTCATGCCGGGTACCTTTGGGACGATCCACAAAAATACCCTTTTCGGCCACCAGGGCATCCAGTCCTTCCCAAAAATCCGGCATATTACGAAAATAGGCTTTCATGTGTTTATGACTTTGTATTTATTTGATACTTAGCTTGTTGTGTTTTTTATACCTAGGGTTGAAACCCGGTTCTAGAATGTGTCACCCCTCCGGGGTTTGTATCATCATTCTTCTGCCTGCCCGACTACCGGTCAGGCGGGCCTGCCTGTCCAACACAGGCAGACAACCGTTTCGCACGCTTGAAGTCCGGGTACAACAAAAACATTTATCTGCTCCATTTCCGGTTTTTCCAGTGGTACGGAAAAAGACCGCGAAAAGCCACAAAGGTAATATAAAGCGGGTAGATCATTTCAAAAGGAATGATAAGGGGCAACAGGTTTCGTTTGTGGACAAACCGGCCGAAAGCATACAGCAATGGAAAATCAATAAGTGCCTTCAGCGCGATGAACAAACCGTAAACAATCCATGCCCAATGCAGAAAGAAACCGGTGACCAGTAAAGCCGTCAGCAGGAAATTGAAAAGAAAGACCGTATAGGAAACAAACAAAGCCCAGGGTTGGGTATAGCCGCGTGCCTTGGATCCCCACCGGATACGCTGGGCCAGAAAATCCCTCAGGTTTTCGGGGGGCGGCGTCCGGACAATGGCCCTTTCGTTTTTAAAGAATGTGATGGCTTTCCACCCATATTTCCGGCGGACATAATGGATAAAAAAAACATCGTCACCTGAGGCGAAGCCTGCGGAAAGTGCTTGGGCATCTGCATCGGAAAAAAGCTGTTTTTCGAAAGCCATGTTGGCAGCATTTCCCATAAAAGGAAGGCCTAATCCCGCCGAACCGGCGCCGGAAGCCACCAAACTCATAAAATCAAGGGAAAAAAGCTTTTGCAAAAAAGTTTGTTCATGGGAATAAACCACCGGACCTAAGATGAGCCGCATTTTCTTTTCTTCGTACAATGTCACCATGGCCGTAACCCATCCCGGGCCGGGAATGGTGTCGGCGTCGGTTGTTAAGATCAACCGTCCCGTTGCCTGCCGGATGCCTTGGCGCAATGCAGCCTTTTTACCCCTTCCGGGGGATGTTAAAACACGTACACGGGGTAATTTCAGCCGGGATATCATGGCTTGCAACTGCTGCGGCCCATCATCAGTGGAATGGTCGTCAACAAAAAGAATCTCCAATAATTCTGCCGGGAAAGACTGTTGCAGTAAAGCCTGTAGCAACGTCACCGGGCGTGTTCCTTCATTGCGAAAAGCCACCACTATACTGACACGCGTTGAAAGGTTACGGTGCGAAAACAAATGTTTGTCCAACCGGTTCCATCCCTCCGTAAAAGCAAAAATCAACAGCAAATAAAGCACTGCTGAAACGGATAAAATAAAAAAAATGATTTTAGTCCACCACATGGCTTTTGTTGTTACGGAAAAACCGAAGCCTAAAGATAAACAATATTCCCATTACGGCAGGAAGGGCAAGATTCAATAACCACAAAGCCGAAGAAGCGGCAATAATGTGGCGGTTCATCAACTCGGTGAGGGGATGGTTAAAAAAGAGTCCGAAAACGTACAGACTCACCGAGCCTCTGACGCCGATCTCCGAAAGGGCAATGGTGGGAATAATGCTCATGAGCAAATAAATCAACCCTATGATCTTCATGGCTTGAAAGTATCCGATGGGAACTTGAAAAATATGCAAAAAGAGATAAAATTGCAGCGAAAAAACCAGGTAGCGCAAGATACTGATCCACAAAACAAACAACAATTCTTTTATAGCATACCAGGAAAACACTTCGGCATATCGGGCTATTTTGTTGTAAAGACGTCCGCTGATTCGACGTAACAGATCCGAAAAAACGGCAAAGTTAAGATAAGCAAACACAAGCACCGCCGCCGCGAGGATCAGGCTAAAAATTAACCCGGTCAGCGCCCACCGGTTTAAGGTCGTGCTGAGGTTGATCCATTGCGGAAGAAAAAAAGCGAGGGAAATCATCCCGAAAAGCAATGTCGTAAGCAGCTGGGCCATGCTGCCGAGCAACGTAGCCAGTGTGGCCTGCAAACGGTCGGCTTTTTTCAGAACAAAAACCCGGCCAAGATAATCACCGATGCGGTTCGGAAGGAAAACGCTTACCGAAATACCGGCCAGCACGGCTTTCAGAGAAACACCAAGGGAAACCGTTTCCAGTTTTTGCATCAGATATTGCCATTTCCGGCTTTCGAGCAGCAGGTTCACAGGCATCAGGCACACCACCAAAGCCAACCAAAGGGCAAAATGTTTTTCGCGGGTAACCGCTTCCATATTTTGCCAAAAGGAGCTGAGGTCGTGCCGGAAAAAAAGCTGCTTGTACAAAAAATAAAAAGTGAAGACAAGTATGGCCAGCTTGATCAGGGTGTTGTATGTTTTGCTTAATTTTGCCATAAACGTTTATCCATTGGCCAAAGAAAGAATTATACTCGGTATCGACCCGGGAACCAACATCATGGGATACGGGCTCATTCATCAGTCGGGCAACCGGATCCGGATGATGACCATGGGAATACTCAAACTATCGCAGTACGCCAACCAGGCGTTAAAATTAAAAAAGATTTTTGAACGGACATTGGCATTGGTGGAAGAATATCATCCGGATGAACTGGCCATTGAAGCGCCTTTTTACGGAAAAAACGTACAATCGATGCTTAAGCTGGGTCGGGCACAGGGTGTGGCCATGGCCGCCGCTTTGTATAAAGACCTGCCCATCTTCGAGTATTCTCCCAAAAAAATAAAACAGGCCATTACCGGAAACGGCAACGCCTCCAAAGAACAGGTTGCCGGTATGCTGAAAAACATCCTGCATTTTGATGCGCTTCCGGGAAAGCTGGATGCCACCGATGGGCTGGCCGCTGCGGTGTGCCATTTTTTTCAGGGAGACGTAACAGGACAATCAACCGGCTATCGCGGGTGGTCGGGCTTTTTAAAAGACCATCCCGAAAGGTTAAAATAACGGGATTTGCTTTTTTCCGGCGCACGGCACCACAGGTGGCTGTGCGCCGGAAAAGCATCAAAACGATTATTTCGTTCCGGTTTCTTTCAACATTTCTTTCACAGCAGCTTTCAGTTGCGGATCCTGGCCGTTCAATATTTTATTGTAAGGATTGTCCACTTTGATATCCGGTTCCACCTGATGGTTTTCGGTAAAATGATTTTCGTGTACCCCTTGTGTAGCCACCATGGGAATGCCGAACACAATGGAAGGATCAATCTGACGTTCCCACCACACGGCAGTTCCGGTTCCCGGCACCGGCATACCAATGAGTTTCCCGATACCCAGTTCTTTATAAACATACGGAAAAATAAAGGCATCGGAATAATTGCTTTGGCTCATGAGGACACAACTGGGTTTATCCCATTTGTTCATGGATTCCCCACCGGGCAATAACCGTCCTTGCGGTGCAAAACGCAGGTAAAGTTTCCCATCCAAAAAAGTAACCAAATGGTCGTGGAGCCAACCGCCCCCGTTGAAACGGGTATCCACAATCAAGGCTTTTTTGTTGAAATCTTTGCCCAGCACTTTGCCGAAAACCGTACGATAGCTTTTGTCGTTCATCGAACGGACATGGACATAACCGATTTGGCCGTGCGACAGGCTGTCGGTCATTTTTTGCATGATCCGGATCCACCGTTGGTACATAAGTGACCGTTCTTTACCGGCAGAAATGGGCTTGATCACTTCATCCCATCTTTTTTTTGTGGCCGGGTCATAAAAAGTCAGCCGGGTATATTTCCCTGCCTTATGGTTCAGCAATTTAGCCCAGTCAAAATCACCGGTAATTTGTACCCCGTTGATTTTTTCAAGGACATCTCCTTTTTTAACTTTGGTTTTGGCGTTGTCCATGGGCCCGCCGGTAATAATGACTTCCACGGTCAGGCCGTTTCCACCTTTTGTTTCATTATACAACATTCCCAGCGAAGCGGTTTGGTCCGGATTGGCAGGATGCGGATAGTAGCGTGCGCCGGTATGCGAAACATTGAGTTCCCCCAGCATTTCACTGAGCAGATCGGCAAAATCGTAGTTGTTGTTGATATAAGGCAAAAACTGTTTGTAGTAATCGTGATAATATTTCCAATTGACCCCCTGCAGGTTCGGGTCAAAGAGTTTTTTACGCACCTGTTCCCAGGCATGTTCAAAAATGTAAGCACGTTCGCCGGAAGGATCCCAGTCGAAATTCACTTTAAACGAAAACGGCTTGGTTTTCCCGTTGGAAAGCTGGATTTTACTCATCCTGCCCCCGGCCAGCACAAAAATATTTTTTCCGGCTTTGTCCATTTCGAGGCTGCCGCCCCGTGGCGAATTCAGGCGGGCCAGGATTTTGGTTTTATGCGTCCGTGGTTCGGTTTCCCACAAGTCATATCCTTTTTCATACTTGGCAAGATAATAAAGCTTTTCGCCGTTTTTCGAAAGGACAAAATCGCTGAGCAAAGAGGAATTAATGGTCAGTCTTTTTGTCCGGCTGTCGAGGTTTTTCAAATTGAGTATCAACGGTTGCTTTTTGGTTTTTTTTGCTTTGGCCGTATCTTTCTTCTGTTCCTCTTTGAGCAAATCAAAATCCTCTTTGCTGAGGTTATACTTATCAAAGGCTTTTTGATCGAAAAACATGGCATACACATCGCCCTGGCTGCCCCGGCTGAGGTTTTTCATTCCGTTGCGGGTCGAAATCCACACCATCATCTTTCCTCCCATTCCCCATTTGGGCATTTCATCATCGAAACCGCTTTGGGTAAGGTCGCGGCGCTGTCCGCTCCCATCGGCTTTAACCAAATCGACATCCGAGCGAACAAAGGTTCCTTCGTTGGATTTCACAAGGAGCCATTTGCTGTCGGGCGACCAGGTAAAATACTGGTCTCCATCGGAGTAGGAGAAGTTGACACCTTCGGGGAGTACCGTAACCGTTTTTTTTGTCTTTATATTATACACTTTCAGAATGTTGCGCTCTTCGAGGTAAGCAATTTTTTTACCATCGGGAGCATAACGGGGTTGAAATTCGTCTTTTTTTGTGGCAATGACAGGCTGATTGTCAACGATGGTGGAAGCATAAAAATAGGGTTCTTTATCGTTGGCAATATGCAATTTGTCTATGTCCCACGAACCGTTCTTCTCCACCGAGTAGATGATGGACCTCCCATTGGGGCTGAATTGGATCATGCGTTCCTGATAAGGCGTATTGGTCAGCCTTTTGGCGGTATGGCCATCTACCGAAGCGGCAAAAATATCGCCGCGGTAAACAAAAGCCACCTCTTTTCCGTTGGGCGAGAGGGCCATTTCGCTGATTTGTTTGTTGGTAACCGTCAACGTGCGGGTGGCCTGCTGGGCAAAATCGGCTTGTACCATTACCCGTACTTTTTCAGGTTTTTGTCCGGGTTCCATGGTGTAAATGTTACCGTCATGGGTAAAACAAAGGCGGTTCGCCTTTTGTGAATAAGATAATCCCCTAACGGGATTTCTTTTGAAGTGTGTGAGTTGTACCGGATGTTGCGGATCGGAAAGGCTTGCCTGAAATATGTTCAGGTCGTTGTCATTTTGTTCGCTCAGGTAAAAATACCGGTTGTCTTTTCCCCAAACCGGTTCCAGGTCGTTGCCGTTAAAATGGGTAAGCTTCCGGTATTTTTTTGTTTTAAAATGATAGGTCCATATATCCCTGGTTACCGAAGCCCTTTCGTGTTTGCGCTGTTGGCTTTCGTAACCTTTGGTATCCTGAAAAATAATTTCGCTGCCATTGTTGTTAAAGTGGGCATATTGCGTTCCTGCCGAATTAATCATCACCGAACGCCCGCCCTTGACGGGAACCCGGTATAATTTCATGAACAGGGCGGGAATGGGAAACCGTACGGAAGTGTATATGTCGTTGCGGGCCGTTCCGAAAACGACGTATTTATCGTTGGGTGAAAAATCGGAAGGGATATCCGCTGCCGAATTCCAGGTCAGTCGCGTGGCAGACCCGCCTTTGGAAGGCATGACGAAGACATCAAAGTTACCGTAACGGTCGGAAGCAAAGGCCAGTGTTTTGCCATCGTGGCTCCACACCGGATAACTTTCGTAGTCGGACGTTATGGTCAGCGGCATGGCAGTACCCCCGGTGGAGGGAATTTTATAAATATCGCCTTTGTATTCAAAAGCAATCCATTGGCCATCGGGCGAAATGGCCGGATGCCTGAACCATTTGGGCTGCAGACCGGTTTGACCGAAAAGCAGTACCGGCACCAAGAAAAGTAAAAAAAGTAATGTACGTTTCATAGAATAATTGTTTTTGGTTGAATAAATTTATTTTCTGTTAAACATTTCTTTTTCAAGTATATTTCAGGATCAGTGCGCTTCCAGCCAGTTGTTTCCTGTATTGATGTCCACCACCACCGGAATATCCAAAGGCAAAGCGTTTTTCATTTTCTCTTCCACCAGCGCTTTCAGGGCATCGACCTCTTCTTGATAAGCATCAAAAACCAGCTCATCGTGCACCTGTAAGATCATTTTGGAACGCATTCCGCGTTTTTGTATTTCGTTGAAAATGCGGATCATGGCGATTTTAATCATATCGGCAGAAGAGCCCTGAATGGGGGCATTGATGGCGTTTCGTTCGGCATACGCCCTTACCACACCGTTGGCTGAGTTGATGTCGCTCAGATAGCGGCGGCGGCCCAGGAGGGTTTCCACGTAACCGTGTTGACGGGCAAATTCCACCGTTTGCTCCATATAGCGTTTAATCCCGGGATATTTTTCAAAATAATTTTCGATGATTTCAGCGGCTTCCCGCCGCGGAATACCCAGCCTTTCGGAAAGACCGAAAGCCGAAATACCGTAAATAATACCAAAGTTTACTGTTTTGGCGTGACGGCGCATTTCGCGGGTCACCTCTTCCACGGGAACACCATAAACCCGCGATGCTGTTGCGGTATGGATGTCCAGCCCCTGACGAAAAGCCTCCATCATGGCTTCATCTCGGCTCAAATGGGCAATGATGCGCAATTCGATTTGCGAGTAGTCGGCAGCAAGCAATACATAGTCTTTATTCCGTGGAACAAAAGCTTTCCGGATTTCGCGTCCGCGTGCGGTACGGATGGGAATGTTTTGCAAGTTCGGATTGTTGGAACTCAGCCGTCCGGTGGCAGCCACCGCCTGATTGTATGAAGTGTGGATACGGCCATCGCGGGGCGAAACCAGTTTGGGTAAAGCATCCACGTAAGTGGATTTCAGTTTGGTGAGCGACCGGTACTCCAATATCTTTTCCACAATGGGATGACGGTAAGCCAGTTTGGCCAGTACATCTTCGCTGGTGGAATATTGTCCCGTTTTGGTTTTTTTGGGTTTCCCCGAAAGTTTTAGTCGTTCAAAAAGGACTTCCCCCAACTGTTTGGGCGAACCGATGTTAAATTCCGTGCCGGCCATTTCAAAAATCTCTTTTTCCATAGCAGCAATTTCGGCAGCCAGTTCGTCACTAAAGCGCGCCAGTGTTCCGGTATCCACTTTTACCCCTTCGGCTTCCATGGCGGCCAGCACCGGTACCAACGGCATTTCGGTTTCTTTAAAAAGCTTCTCGGTGCCGGTTTCTTTGAGTTTGGGTTCCAACACTTGACGAAGTTGCAGGGTAATGTCGGCATCCTCGGCAGCATATTCTTTAATGGTTTCCAACGAAACATCACGCATGCTGCCCTGTTTCTTTCCTTTTTTCCCGATAAGGCTTTCGATGGATACCGGTTGGTAATGCAAATAGGTTTCGGCAAGATAATCCATGTTGTGCCGCCGGTCGGGTTCAAGCAGGTAATGGGCAATCATGGTATCGAAAAAGCGCCCTTTCACTTCCACATCATACCATCGTAAAATGGAAATGTCGTATTTTATGTTTTGACCTGTTTTTTCGACCCGTTCATCTTCCAGCACCTTTTTGTAAAGAGAAAGCTGCTGTGTGGCATGGTGGTAATTGTCCGACAAAGGGACATACCAGGCCTCGTGGGCTTTCCATGCAAACGAGATACCGACAATTTCGGCGTTGTTGGGATCGGTACCGGTGGTTTCGGTATCAAAACAAAAGGCAGGTTGTTTTTGAAGCTGTGCCGCCAATTCCTCCATTTTTCCGGGGGTATCGGCCAAATGATAAGTATGCGGTGTATTCCGGATGGTCTTTAATTCATCATCCTGAGGGAAAAGTTCGCCCTGGACGGTTTCTTCTTCCGACGATTGCAGTGACAGCCAGGTAAAAAACCTTTTGGCAAAAGTTCGGAACTCCAGTTCATCGAAAAGTTTTTGCAACTGCACACGGTCGGGAGCCCCCATTTTGAGTTTTTCGGGTTCAAAGGGCAACGGGACATCCGTTAGAATGGTGGCCAATTGCTTGGATACCCGGGCCTGTTCAGCATATTTTTCCAGATTTTCGCGCAATTTACCTTTGAGTTGATGCCTGTTTTCCAACAAATTTTCGATAGAACCGAATTGTGCAATGAGCTTGGCTGCTGTTTTTTCGCCGATGCCCGGTACACCGGGAATATTATCCACCGCATCACCCCACAGGCCGAGGATATCGATAAACTGTGCGGGATGTTCAATGCCGTATCTCTGGCAAACCTCCTGAGGACCCCATATTTCAGCCGGTTTTCCGTTACGCGAAGGCTTATACATAAAGATTTTATCCGAAACAAGCTGCCCGAAATCCTTGTCAGGCGTCATCATGTAGGTAACAAAACCTTTTTCTTCCGCTTTTTTGGCAAGGGTGCCGATGATGTCATCGGCTTCGTAGCCATCGAGCAGCAACACAGGAATATTCAGGGCTTCCAGCAATTCTTTCACGTAGGGAATAGCTGTGGCAAGGTCTTCCGGCATTTTTTCCCTATTGGCTTTGTATTCGGCAAAGTCCTCATGCCGCTGGGTGGGCGCCATGGTATCGAAAGCCACACCGATATGGGTAGGCTTTTCGTTTTTCAGGATTTCGAGCAAGGTATTGGCAAAACCCAAAATAGCGGAAGTATTCAATCCTTTTGAGTTGATTTGCGGATGACGGCTCATGGCAAAATAGGCCCGGTAAATCAAGGCCATGGCATCCAGCAAAAAGAGTTTTTTCGGTTCGGTCATAAGGTATAAAACATTAAAAAAACAAAGGTAAGGAAAAAGCGGCTGCACACAAAAGAATACCGGGGACAGGGTAAAAAGCCACTCACACCGTGTATTTCCATTCAGTTA
>CAYYRE010000004.1:32840-52683 GCA_964473895.1 uncultured Lentimicrobiaceae bacterium
GGGGTTCAATACATTCTTTTGAATGTTTATGAACCAATAGTGGCGTCTTTGAAAGGCGCAGCGGCAAGGCTCCATAGGAGTCCCTTCGGGAGGCGCAGCGGCAGCTTGCAGCGGGCAGCGGTAATGTGGAGCAGGCTGGCGACAGCGACCAACGGAAGCTCGTCGCCAGCCGTTGCGAAACACACCGCCGCCCGCTGCAACTATAGCGTAGCACCTGTCTGTCCGCCCAAAAAACCTTTACATTACAACGGCTTTTTAACCGGTTGCGGCGATACACGAAAAGGTGCACAATCTTTTATACCTTTGTCGGGATGCATTCCGTATTCGATACAAATATCACGTACCTGAAAGGGGTTGGCCCCCGGAAAGCCGAACTGCTGGCCAAAGAATTCGACATCCGTACTTACGGCGACCTGCTGTACCATTTTCCGTTTCGTTATGTGGACAAAAGCCGGATTTATAAAATCAGCGAGGTAAACAACGACAAAACTTATTTTCTGCTGAAAGGCAAGGTGTCGAACATGCAGGCGGTGGGCGATAAACGCACCAAATATGTTTCTTTTCTGTTGACCGATGATTCGGGAAGCATGGAATTGATTTGGTTCAGGGGATTGCAATGGATCAAAAAACGGTTTGTTCCCGGAAAAGAATACCTTGTTTTCGGCAAACCATCGGTTTTTAAAAACCGGTTTAACATGGTGCACCCGGAAGTGGAAGAGGTAACGCCGGAAACAGAAAGTGTGGCCGGTAACCGCCTCGAAGGGATTTACCACACCACCGAGAAACTGAAAACCGTAGGACTCGGGAGTCGTGGTTTCAGCAAGATCATGTGGACTTTGCTCAAAGAAACCTCCTCGAAAATAGAAGAAAACCTGCCGGAATACCTGCAAAAAAAATACGACCTCACGGCCCATGCCGAAGCCATGGTAAACATTCATTTTCCGAAAGATACGGCAGCCATCAACACGGCCATACAGCGGCTGAAATTTGAAGAACTTTTGTTTTTGCAGCTTGAATTACTGCTGCAGAAAAAAATCACCCAAGAAAAAAGCAAAGGACATGTTTTTGAAAAAGTGGGGTCTGTTTTCAATACTTTTTACAAAGAGCACCTGCCTTTTACCCTGACCGGGGCCCAAAAAAGGGTGATCCGTGAAATCCGGCACGACTTGAAAAGCGGGAAACAAATGAACCGGTTACTGCAGGGCGATGTGGGCAGCGGAAAAACCCTTGTGGCACTTATGAGCATGCTCATTGCCATCGACAACGGCTATCAAACCGCTTTTATGGCACCCACCGAGATTCTTGCCACACAGCATTTCAACACGTTGAAAAAATTTTTAAACGGAATGGATGTGCGGGTGGAACTGCTGACGGGCTCTACCAAAAAACCCCAAAGAAAAGAGATCCACGAAGCATTGCAAAACCACCGGCTGCCCATTCTGGTGGGCACCCATGCTTTGATAGAAGACACGGTACAATTTAGCAACCTCGGGCTGGTGGTAATTGACGAACAACACCGTTTCGGGGTGGCACAACGGGCCAAACTGTGGAAAAAGAATGCCATTCCGCCCCACGTATTGGTTATGACGGCCACGCCCATCCCCCGGACGCTGGCCATGACCCTTTACGGAAACCTGGACGTATCGGTAATTGACGAAATGCCCCCCGGAAGAAAACCGGTAAAGACCCTTCACGTTTTCGAATCGAAACGGTTGCGTGTGCTGGGATTTATACGCGAACAAATACGGAAAGGACGCCAGGTGTATGTGGTTTATCCGCTCATCAAAGAGTCGGAAAAGCTGGACCTGAAAAACCTGATGGAAGGATACGAACAGATGTTGCGCGAGTTTCCCGAACCGCAATACCATGTGAGCGTGGTCCACGGGCAAATGAAACCGGAAGACAAAGCCTTTGAAATGGAAAGGTTTGTGAGGGGTGAAACACACATTATGGTTTCGACCACCGTGATTGAAGTAGGGGTGGATGTGCCCAATGCATCGGTCATGGTGATTGAAAATGCAGAGCGTTTCGGCCTGTCGCAATTACACCAGTTGCGCGGCCGTGTGGGGCGCGGCGGCGAGCAATCGTGGTGTATCCTCATGTCGGGCAACAAACTCTCACACGAAGGCCGCAAACGGTTGGAAACCATGGTAGCCACCAACGATGGTTTTGCCATTGCCGAAGCCGACTTAAAATTGCGCGGACCGGGCGACATCCAGGGCACACGGCAATCGGGAATGTTCGATTTTCATATTGCCAACCTTGCCAAAGATGGTGAACTGGTATCCCGCACGAGAAAAATCGCTGCCGAAATTCTCAACAAAGACCCGAAACTGCAAAAACCGGAAAATCTTTTGCTGCAAATGGAAATGCGCCGCCGGTTTAAAGGAAAAACCCTTTGGGCCAGAATCTCCTGAACGAATGGGAAAACGGTTCCCGCATTTTCTCCTATTTTTGCACCATGAATTTAACGGACACCCATACCCACCTTTATCTTGAAGATTTCGACAATGACCGCACAGCGGTTATCGACCGGGCTTTGGAAAACGGCGTAAGACGCATCCTGCTGCCCAACATCGACAGCAGCACTTTGCCACAGCTCAAAAAAATGACAGCCGCTTTTCCGGAAAACTGTTTTCCGATGATGGGACTGCATCCCACCTCCGTAAATGAAGAGATGGAAAAAGAGCTGGCTCTGGTCGAAAAAGAGCTGTCTACAGGGAACTATTACGGGGTGGGAGAAATCGGGATAGATCTTTACTGGGACAAAACCCGTGAAGCGGAACAAAAAGAAGCCTTTCGCCGGCAATTACAACTGGCTAAAAAATATCATCTCGCTGTTTCCATTCATACCCGTAATGCCTTCCGGCGCACACTGCAGATTGTTAAAGAAGAGTTGACCGGTGATCTACGCGGGGTATTCCATTGTTTTACCGGAACGCTGCAGGAGGCCAAACAAATTATGGATACGGGATTTAAGATGGGAATTGGCGGCATTGTGACCTTTAAAAATAGCGGGTTGGCCGAAACGGTTGGCAAACTTCCGTTGGAAGCACTGGTACTGGAAACCGATGCACCGTATCTTACGCCTGTTCCCTTTCGCGGAAAACGGAACGAAAGCGCTTACCTATATTATATCGCCGAAAAAGTTGCGGCAATCAAACACATTTTGCCGGAAGCAGTAGCTGAAACAACGACCGAAACCGCCCGGCAACTCTTTTTTACAAAAGAAAAATAAAATGGAAGATAAAATCAGTTTACTCATCATTTATACGGGGGGAACCATTGGTATGATCAAGGATCCCGCAACCGGCTCGCTGCGCCCTTTTGATTTTAAGGGTATTTACGATCAAATCCCGGAACTCAGCCGGTTTCATTACCATTTGGATTTTCATAGTTTCGACCCGTTGGTTGATTCCAGCGACATGAATCCGCGGCGGTGGATCGCGTTGGCCGAAGTCATCGAAAAGCACTACGAAAACTACGATGGGTTTGTGGTTTTACATGGTTCCGACACCATGGCTTATACGGCTTCGGCCCTGAGTTTTATGTTGGAAAACCTGAATAAACCGGTAATATTTACCGGTTCTCAACTGCCTTTGGGTGTTTTGCGCACCGATGGGAGGGAAAATTTTATCACCGCCATCGAACTGGCGGCTGCCACCGAAGAAAACACCCCGGTGGTACCCGAGGTAAGCATTTATTTTGAAAACCACCTGTTGCGTGCCAACCGAACCATGAAATACAATGCCGAAAATTTTAACGCTTTTGTTTCGCCCAATTATCCGGCACTGGCCGATGTGGGAGTTTACATAAAGTTCAACCGGCACCGGATAAGGAAACCCAATTTCAAAAAACTCAGGGTGCACAAAAAACTGGAAACACAACTTACCCTTTTAAAATTGTTTCCGGGAATCACTCAGCAGGTAGTGGAAGCCACGTTAAACATTCCGGGTTTAAGGGCGGTCATTTTAGAAACGTTCGGATCGGGCAATGCCCCTACCGAACCCTGGTTTATTGAAGCACTGGGCAGAGCCATTGCCAAAGGGCTCCATATCATCAACATTTCGCAATGTCCGGCCGGATCAGTAGAGCAGGGGAAATATGACACTTCACTGGCATTGAAAAACATTGGAGTTATCAGCGGGGGCGACATGACCACCGAGGCCGCTTTGACCAAAACCATGTATTTGTTGGGGCGTAAAACAGGCCCGGAAGAATTTAGAGCCATTATGAATTTGAGCTTAAGGGGAGAAATCACTGCACATTAAGAATATTTTTATACTTTTGGCGTCCGAAAAAGGAGAGGTGCTCGAGTGGCTGAAGAGGCACGCCTGGAAAGCGTGTGTGCGCCAAAAGCGTACCGAGGGTTCGAATCCCTCTCTCTCCGCAGGAAAAGTTTTTAACAACTTTTTTTTGAGTTGTTAATAATTATCCGCAAAATGAATTGCGAATTAAATAATTTATATTTTTGTAACCATTAAATCGGAAAATGTAAAATCGTTTTTAATCAATTTTTATCCATCATGAAAAAATTAATTGCATTTATCTCAATTGCTGCCCTGTTAACCATAGGGTTGTCTAATTTCGTTTATGCCCAGGACGCCGCAGCAAATGACACTACTCAGGTAGTAAAACAAGACTCAACGGCCCAGGACACCACTGCAGTGGCCGCTACCAAAGCGACCCCGGCTGCAGCAACTGCCGAACAGCCCAAGTCGTTTCACCAGGTTTTGAAAGAAGAGTTTATTCAGGGAGGTCCCGGATTTATGGGCGTTATTTTGCTGACCCTGATTTTCGGTTTGGCCATTGCCATTGAGCGTATTCTTTACCTGAGCCTGGCCTCTATCAACTCGAAAAAACTACTGAAAAACGTGGAAGAAGCATTGAATAACAACGATGTGGAAAAAGCCAAAGAAATTTGCCGCAATACACGTGGACCGGTAGCCGCCATTTTTGCCGAAGGGCTGAACCGTTACGACAACGGACTGGAAGACGTTGAAAAATCAATTGTAGCCTACGGCGGTGTAGTCACCGGACGTCTCGAAAGTGGCGTGAGCTGGATTTCGTTGTTCATTGCCCTGGCACCTATGTTGGGATTTATGGGAACAGTTATCGGGATGATCCAGGCATTTAACGACATTGCCGCTGCCGGCGACATCAGTCCTACCGTTGTGGCTTCCGGTATTAAAGTGGCTTTGTTGACCACCGTATTCGGATTGATTGTAGCCGTTATCCTGCAAATTTTTTACAATTACATTATTTCAAAGATTGACAGTCTTGTAAGCGACATGGAAGATACTTCCATTGCGTTTGTTGATTTGGTAGCCAAACATTACAAAAAATAAACCGCCATGAAAGATAAAACAGCAGTCATCACACGATGGGTTCTGTACGTACTGCTTTTACTGGCGGCTCTCCCTGGAATCGGGTTTTACTCCGGGGTCATTAGTACAGACGCATTCCTCAATTGGGGAAAATTCATGCTCATTCTTGGTGTAGCCGTCATTATCCTGGCGCCCATTTACACCATTATCGTCAACCCCAAGAACCTTGTAAAAATGCTTCTCAGCATTGTTTTCCTGGTGATTATTTTGGCCGTTTCTTACGGTATGGCAAAAAACCAATTGTCATCGTTACAACTGGAAACCTACAAAATAACAGCCGAAACATCCAAGTTGGTAGGTGCAGGCTTGATTGCTACCTACATTACTTTCGGATTGTCCATTCTCGCCATCCTGTATTCAGGAGTAATGAAAATATTTAAATAATAAAGATATGGCTAAACGAGCAGCACCAGAAATCAATGCCGGGTCCATGGCGGATATCGCATTCCTTTTGCTGATATTCTTCCTGGTAACCACCACGATGAATGTGGACACCGGTATTACAAGGATACTGCCCCCGCCTGTCAAAAACAAAAACGAAAACGTGGATGTGAAAGAAAGGAACGTTTTAAAGATCCTGATTAACAGCCACGACCTTATGCTTGTGAACGGGAAACCGGCCAATGTGGATAACCTCACGCAAAAAGTGGTCGATTTTATGTCGCTGCACCCCAACGACAACAGCTATCCCGAAGTACAAGCCAAATACATTCCCGAATTGGGGAAAAAAGTACTCATGAGCAAAGGGATTGTTTCGTTAAAAAACGACCGGGGGACCTCCTACCGTATGTATATCAAAGTGCAAGATGCCATTGCGAAAGCTTTTAATATCCTGAAAGACCAGGCAGCACTGAAATATTACGGTGTAAAATATGATCAGCTTGTCGATCAGAACAAAATCAAAACGATTAATAAACTGGTCCCGATTCGGGTATCCGAAGCCGAGCCTGAAAATGTAGGAGGAGATTGATATGGCTAAATTTAAAACAAGTAAAACAAAGGCAATGCCGGCCATTAATACGGCCTCTCTTCCGGATGTCATCTTTATCCTGCTGTTCTTTTTCATGGTATCGACCACCATGCGCGAAAACAGCTTAATGGTAAGGATAAAACTTCCCGAAGCTACGCAGGTACAAAAGCTGCAAAAAAAATCGCTGGTCAGTTACATTTACGTGGGAGAACCCATTGACCAGGCATTGTACGGGACCAATTCCCGTATCCAGCTTAACGACAGCTATGCAACGGTCAACGATATCCAGGAATTTGTTTCCAAAGAACGCCAGGCACGCAACGAAGCCGACCGGAAACTGATCACCTTTTCACTGAAAGTGGATGAAAACACCAAAATGGGGATCGTTACCGATATTAAACAGCAGTTGCGTAAAGCCAATGCTCTGAAAATTAATTATTCGACCAGAAAAGTTTTGAAAAAATAATTTTCTGTAAAATTGATGCCTAAAAGCCAGTCCCCTGTCAGGAGATTGGCTTTTTTTATCCCATACCCTTCAGTTTCGTTATCTTTGTATCCTGATTGAACAGCAGAATGAAGAAACTCCATGCATACATGCTCCGGTCGTACCTTGGTCCTTTCCTAATGACCTTTTTCATTACGATCTTTATCCTGCTCATGCAGTTTTTATGGAAATATGTGGACGACCTGGTAGGAAAAGGACTGGAATGGACCATCATATTACGGCTCATGTTTTATGCCTCGGCTACCTTTATCCCCCTTGCCCTGCCATTGGCCGTACTGCTCTCTTCGCTGATGACCTTTGGCAACCTGGGCGAGCATTACGAATTGGTGGCCATAAAAAGTGCCGGAATTTCGCTGCAAAAGGCCATGGAACCCTTGACCATCCTCGCTGTCATCATCAGCATCAGCGCCTTTCTTTTTTCCAATTATGTTTTCCCGGTGGCCAACCTGAAATTCGGTTCCCTGCTATACGATGTTCGACAAAAGAAACTGGCTTTTAATCTCGATGAAGGCATCTTCGACAACGAACTCAACGGATATGTCATCCGTGCCGGACGCAAAGCCAAAGACAACAAAACCATTTACGATGTCATGATATACGACCATACCCAACGTATGGGCGATACCAAGGTTACCGTGGCCAAAAAAGGTATTATGGAACTCTCACCGAACCAGAAGCACCTCATCATCACCCTTTTTGATGGATATAACTACAACGAAGTCACCAACGAACGCGGATACCGTACAAAACATCCTTTTGAAGAAATTAAATTTAAAAAACAGGTGCTGTCGTTCGACCTCTCGCAACTCGACCTGGCCCATACCGATGAATCGCTTTTTAAAAACCACTATTCCATGCTGAACATCAAACAGCTGGACCATGCCATCGATTCCCTGACGGGGATGCTCAAAGAACGGGAAATCGTATTCCGCAAAAACGCATTACGCCATTTCAGCTATCTTGTCCCACCGAAAAAGAAAGTAAAACGAAAAGAAATAAAGCCTGCACGGGATAAAATACCGGAACAAAGAAAGGTGGAAACAAAAAAAATAGCCTATCCCTACTTAAAGAATTTTAATCTGGATACCCGGCAATGGATTTTGGAGTTTGCGCAAAGAGAGATTCAAAATGCCAAAGACAATGTGGTTTTTCATGCCGACCGGATCATAAAGCCCAGGGAACAACTCATTATCCGGCACGAAATTGTTTGGCATCAGAAATTCAAACTCTCACTGGCTTGCCTTATCTTTTTCTTTATCGGCGCACCCCTTGGCGCCATCATCCGCAAAGGAGGCCTGGGATTACCGGTGGTCATTTCTGTGATCTTTTTTGTGATTTACCACGTTATTTCGGTTACAGGTGAAAAAGCGGCCCGTACAGGCGAAATGAGTGTTGTGTTCGGAGTTTGGCTCTCCACTATGGTGATTCTGCCTCTCGGGCTTTTTCTTACTTACAAGGCTACCACCGACTCTCCTTTGATGGATACGGAAAGTTGGCGCAAATATTTTGAAACACACAAAGGTTTACGCAAGATGCTGTCGGTTTTGGAAAAAATAAAACTCGCCACGCTGAAAAAGAAAACACACAATCCGTAACCATGCATAAGCCGAAGGTACTTTTTTTGTGCAACAAATCGCCCTGGCCACCCAAAGAAGGAGGCCCCATGGCCATGAACCAGCTCATCGAAGGGTTAATCGAAGCCGGACACAAAGTGAAAGTACTGGCGGTAAGCTCACAGAAATATCCCGTCAAACCCGGCGATATTCCACCCGACTACCGGCGGAAAACAGCCATTGAATTTGTGGATATGGATTTGTCTGTCAAACCCTTTCCTGCTTTACTGAACTTGTTTTCAAAAGAATCGTATCATGTCCGGCGTTTTATTTCCAAAGATTTTGAAAAAAAACTGATGGAAATCCTGCAAAAGGAAAAATTCGACATTGTACAGATGGAAACCCTTTTTATGGCGCCTTACCTTCCGGTCATCCGGAAATACAGCAAAGCCAAGGTGCTGCTGCGGGCACACAACATAGAACACCTGATATGGAAGCGCCTGGCACAAACAAACAACAACCCGGTCAAAAAAATGTACCTCCGTCATCTGTATACCACCCTGGAAAATTTTGAAAAAACAATGTCCGGCCGGTTTGATGCCATTCTGCCCATTACGGAAAAAGATGCCCTGTTCTTTAAAAACCAGAGTCGCCGGCCGGTCAAAACCATCCCTTTTGGTGTCAACATGGAAAAGTATCCTGCGGTACAAAACCACTCCCCGGAGCATGCCCTTTTTCATATCGGTGCCATGAACTGGATGCCCAACGAAGAAGGGATAGCGTGGTTTTTAAAAGAAGTATGGCCCCGGCTCATCAAAAAACATCCCGCAATAAAACTTTATCTTGCCGGCAGGGTCATGCCCCCCTGGTTAAAAAACCTGCACGAAAAAAATGTAACCGTTGTCGGAGAAGTCCCCAGTGCCCGGGACTTTATTGCGTCTAAAAGTATTTCCATCGTTCCGTTGTTTTCGGGGAGTGGCGTACGGATAAAAATTATCGAAAGTATGGCTTTGGGGAAAGCAGTGGTTTCAACCCGCACGGGAGCCGAAGGCATTGCCTACACCCCCGGAAAAGATCTTCTGGTGGCAGATACCGCCGAAGAATTTGCCGAAGCCATCTCCTATTTGTACACCCATCCCGGCAAGGTGATGGAAATGGGAAAAAACGCACGAAAACTCATGGAAGAAAAACACGACAACCGAAAAATAATTCGGACGCTGAGCCGATTTTATCAGGAAATTTTATGACCTTTGAAGTCATCAAACCCGGCTTATGAGAATTTTTGTGTTGCTTTCCCGGATTCCCTATCCACTTGAAAAAGGAGACAAACTCCGTGCTTATCACCAAATCAAAATACTTGCCGAACAACACGAAATCATACTCTGTGCCTTGAATCCCGTGTCAAAAACGAACAAACAAAAGGCTTTTGCCCAATTACAGCCTTATTGCCGTTCCATCAATTTCATCGATTTGCCGGCAGGAACAAGAGCAGTTAACATTTTGAAAGCTTTTGTTACCGGTTTACCCATTCAGTCAGGCTATTTTTACAGCCGGAAAGCCCACAAAAAAATAAATGCGCTTATTAAAGAATACCAGCCTGACCTGCTTTTTGCACAACTTTCACGAACGGCAAGGTATCTTATGGAACTTCCGCACAAAAAAATTTTAGACTATCAAGATGCTTTTTCCTATGGTTTAAAGCGCCGTGCCGCCAAAGCCAAAGGTCCTGCCAAATGGCTTTTCCGGATGGAGCACCGGCGCATGGAGATTTTTGAAAAAGAGATCTTCGACCGGTTTGATCACAAAATCATCATTTCGGAACAAGACCGTGACTTTATTCCCCATCCGTCAAAAGAGAAAATCAGGGTGATCCGTAACGGGGTGGACATGGATTATTTCATCCCGTTATGGCGGGAAAAAAAGCAGGAAATCGTATTTACCGGCAACATGAACTATCCGCCCAACGTGGATGCAGCACAATATCTTGTGAAAGAAATTATGCCGCTGGTATGGCAACAAAAGCCCAAAACCCGGCTGTTGCTGGCCGGAGCCAACCCCCATCCGAAAGTAAAAGGGCTCCAAAATAGCCGCATACGGGTGAGCGGATGGATGGAAGATATCCGCGAAGCCTATGCCTCCTCAAGCGTTTTTATTGCCCCCATGCGGATGGGTACGGGATTGCAAAACAAATTGTTGGAAGCCATGGCCATGAAAATACCGAGTATCACCACGCCCCTGGCCAACGCCGCACTGAAAGCCCGGCCCGGCGAACAAATCCTTACGGGAAACAATGCCCGCGAGCTGGCCGATGCCCTTTTGCTGCTGCTCGAAAACAAAACACGCAGGGAGCAACTGGCCGAAAATGCCTTTGCCTTTGTACGGCAAAATTATCATTGGCACAATGCCACCGCTCCCCTTTTGAAAATCATTGAAAACACAGACCTCACACAATGAATGAAAAAGAAATATTAGCCAAATACCTGCCGCAGGAGGTTACCAAAACGGTGTACAACTGGATTATCCGATACAAAATTCATTTTCATATCACCCGCAGCCGCACGACCAAACTGGGTGATTACCGTGCACCCCATCCCAGGCAACCCTATCATCGCATTTCGGTAAACCACGACCTGAACCCTTACGCCTTTTTCATCACCTTTGTCCACGAACTGGCACACCTGCTGACCTACAAACAATACGGCAACCGTGTAAAAGCCCACGGAAAGGAATGGAAAAGCCATTATCGCCGTTTGCTGGAACCTTTTCTTGAAAAAAATGTGTTTCCCGAACCGTTGCAGCATACCATTTATCAACATTTACAAAACATCAAAGCCTCCAGCCACTCGGATGTGGAGCTGGCCCGCATGCTCATGCAATTCGACGACAAGCCCAAAGAAACGGTCATCGAAGACCTGCAACCCGGCGACTATTTTCTGTTTCAGGGTATGCGTAAATTCCTAGTGATAACCAAGCTCCGGAAACGGTACAAATGTTTGGAAACAGATACCCAACGTATCTATCTTTTTCAACCACTCACGCCGGTTACGCCGGCTGACGGGAAGTAATCGGCAAACGGTAGGATATTTTCACGGAAACCCTTATTTTTGTTCCACCTAAAAAAATCACCATGGACAATTATTATTGCGTTATTATGGCCGGCGGCGTGGGCTCCCGTTTTTGGCCCATGAGCAAAACCGCCCATCCCAAACAGTTTATGGATGTACTGGGTACCGGAAAAACCCTTATCCAACTGACGTTTGACCGGTTTACAAAAATCCTTCCGGCAAAAAATATTTTTATCGTAACCAATGAAATTTACCGGGATTTGGTTTTGGAACAACTGCCACAGGTTTCGGAAAACCAAGTCCTTTGCGAGCCGTCACGGCGCAATACGGCACCCTGTATCGCTTACGCCAATTACAAAATCAAAGAAGAAAACGAAGAGGCCGTCATTGTGGTGGCTCCCTCGGACCATATCATTCTGAAAGAAGAAGAGTTTGTTAACGATGTAAAAATCGCCTTGCAGGCGGCTTCCGAAAAACCCTGGCTCATCACCATGGGCATTCGTCCCAGCCGTCCGGATACGGGTTACGGTTATATCCAGCTGGAAGGGGAACACATCTATCCCAAAGAGCCGCGCCTGCACAAAGTGAAAACATTTACCGAAAAACCCAATCTGGAAATTGCCAAGTCGTTTGTGGCCAGCGGTGACTTCTTATGGAATTCGGGCATCTTCATCTGGTCGCTGAAAACCATTATGGCTGCTTTCGACCGGCACCTGAAAGAAGTGGACACCCTTTTTGCCAAAGGCATTGGTAAATACAACACAGCGGAGGAAGAGGCTTTTATCAAAAAAACCTATGCCGTTTGCAAAAACATTTCCATCGACTACGGCGTAATGGAAAAATCGGACAATGTGTACGTGCTCAGCGTGGATTTCGGATGGTCGGACCTCGGCACGTGGGGTTCGCTTTACACCATTCGCGAAAAAGATGAAAACCAAAATGCCGTGGTGGGCAACAACGTCATGTTGTACGACACCAAAAACTGTATCATCAATATGCCCAAAGAAAAATTGGTGGTGTTACAGGGTCTCGACGATTATATTGTGGTGGAACAGGATAACATCCTGTTGATTTGCCGGAAACAAGACGAACAAAAAATCCGTCAGTTTGTCAACGATGTGAAAATTGAAAAGGGGGAAAAGTACGTATAACCAAATGTATTTACCCCAAACAAATTATCATAACCATTTCATTATCAACCAAAATCTGTTTTCTATGAAAAAACACCTGATCATTCTTTTGGCCCTGTTTTTCGGGCTGGGAAATTTAAAGGCCGACGAAGGGATGTGGATCCCGTTGCTGCTGCACAAAAATATGGCCGAAATGCAAAAACTGGGGCTGAAACTGACGGCCGAAGACATCTATAGTATCAATCATGCCAGTTTGAAAGATGCCGTGGTCATTTTCGGCGGGGGATGTACCGGCGAAATTGTTTCCCCGGAAGGGCTGCTGTTTACCAACCACCACTGCGGCTACTCCTCCATTCAAAAAATGAGCACCGTAGAACACGACTATCTGAAAGACGGTTTTTGGGCTTACAGTAAAAAAGAAGAGCTGCCCATACCGGGACTGACCGTCAAGTTTTTGGTCCGCATGGACGATGTTACGCATCAGGCACTCCAAGGTGTTTCCGATACCACCCGCGAGAGCACCCGTGAATTGATCATTGCCAAAAACAGCAAAGCCATTGCCGACAAAGCTTCCGAAAACGGCAAATATATGGCAGTTGTTAAACCGCTCTTTGGCGGAAATACTTACTATGTTTATGTTTACCGTGTTTTTAAAGATATCCGCCTGGTGGGAGCTCCCCCCTCTTCCATAGGGAAATTCGGGGGTGATACCGATAACTGGATGTGGCCGCGCCACACGGGCGATTTTTCTATCTTCAGGGTGTACACTGCCCCCGACGGGTCACCTGCCAAATATTCGCCGGACAACATTCCGCTGAAGCCCAAAAAATATCTGACCATCAACATCTCACCCAAAAAAAAGGGAGAATTTACCATGATTATGGGCAACCCGGGCAGCACCCAACGGTATCTTTCCAGCTATGGCGTGGATATGGCCATTAACCTGGTAAATCCGACCATCGTGAAGATCAGAACGCAAAAGCTGGACATAATGAAAAAACAGATGGATGCCGATCCGAAAGTAAAGCTCCAATATGCCACCAAATACGCCCACACCTCCAACTATTGGAAATATTTCATCGGACAAACCCAAGCCCTGAAACGACTGAAAGTGAAAGCCGAGAAACAACAATTGGAAGCGGAATTCTCGAACTGGGTAAACCAGGACCTGCAACGCAAAGCACGCTACGGAAATGTCCTTGCCGGTTTAAAAAAAGCTTACGAAGGACTGCGCCAATACCAACTGGAAAAATACTATTTTATTGAAGGTATTTACCGCGGTCCCGAAATTCTGAAATTTGCCGCCGGTTTCGAAGGGCTTAAAAAAACATTGGAAAAAAAGGATGCCGATCCCAAAAAAATCAAAAAACAAACCGAAGCGCTGAAAAGCCGGTTAAACAATTATTTTAAGGATTACAACGCCACCATCGACCGCAACCTTTTGGCTGCCATGATGAAACTTTATTACGAAAATGTTCCGAAAGACCAGCATCCGGAATATCTTACCAAAATCCATAAAAAGTTCCATGGCAATTTTGACAAATATGCCCAATACGTTTTCAAAAAATCGGTCTTTGCCAGCAAAACAAAAACGGAAGCTTTCCTCAACGATCCGAAAGCCAAAGTTTTGGAAAAGGACCCGGCATTGCAAGCCTGGGATGCCTTTTTAACCGAATACCGGTCTGTTTCCGAAAAGACAAAACCCTATCAGGAACTGTTAAACAGAAACCACCGTCTTTTTATTGCCGGCCTTTTACAAATGTTTCCAAACAAAAACTTTGCCCCGGATGCCAATTTCACCCTCCGTCTGACTTACGGAACGGTCAAAGGTTATTCGCCCAAAGATGCCGTGTATTACGACTTTGTTACCCACTTATACGGAGTTATGCAAAAAGAAGACCCGAACAATCCGGAATTTATTGTCCCCAAAAAATTGAAAGCACTCTATCAAGCCAAAGATTACGGGCAATACGGTGAAAACGGAAAACTGATTACCGACTTTTTGAGCACCAATGATATTACCGGAGGCAATTCGGGCAGCCCGATCATGAACGACCGCGGACAACTCATTGGACTGGCTTTTGATGGCAACTGGGAAGCCATGAGTGGCGACATTAAATTCGACAAACAGCTGCAACGCACCATCAATGTGGACATTCGTTATGTGCTGTTCATCATTGACAAATATGCCCATGCCGAAAACCTCATCAAAGAGCTGACCATTGTCAAAGATCCGGCGCCACAACCCGAAACAAAGAAAGAAACGCCTGTAACTGCAACCACGGAATAAACTTTCAGCAAAATCAACAAAGCCGGAAATCCAAAAGGTTTCCGGCTTTGTTTTTGGAGAAAACACAAGTGTCAACCACGCTTTTTAAAAGCATCTCCCCGCAGTAAAACGTTCGCTTGGTACGGTAAAATCAGCAAATGTGTTTATGGTGCTGCCCGTTGTCTTTTTGTTCGGGGACTACACGGCATTGTTCTTTTAGCTCACGGGCAAAGCGGTGCATGTCGGCCACCAGCAAGTCGGCCATGTCGCGACTGAAATTTTCTCTGATCACCATCCGCAATACCGCCACTTCCTCTGCCTCGGGCGGCAGGGTATAAGCCGGAACAATCCAGCCCCTTTGCCGCAGTTTGTCCGACATCCGGAAAACATCAAAAACATTTTTGTCTTTTACCTCCAAAGCCAAAATGGGCAACCGGATGTCCTCGTTAACCAACCGGAAATTTTCCACTTTTTTAAGCTTTTTAGCGAGGTAACGGGTATTTTCGAGGCTGTTGCGCATGACTGCCCGGTAACCGCTTTTCCCCAAACGCAACAGGTTATAATACTGTGCAATCATCATGGCGCTGCCGCGCGAAAAGTTCAGCGTATAGGTAGCTTCCTGACTGCCGAGATAATTGACATAAAAAATCAGGTCTTCGGGCAAGTCCGATTTATCACGCAAAATAAGCCATCCCACCCCCGGATAAACCAATCCGTATTTATGTCCTGATACATTGATGGAATGCACATGCGACAAACGAAAATCCCACGGGAAGTCGGGATAAAGAAAAGGAAGAATAAATCCACCGCTGGCACCATCCACATGAATGGGAATATGCCGTCCGGTTTCTTTTTCCACTTCATCGAGCATGGCATTGATTTCCTGTACCGGGTCCAGCTCTCCGGTAAAAGTTGTCCCCATCACGGCACCCACACAAATGGTGTTTTCATCAATCCGTTGACGCACCTCTTCCACCGAAAGGGTATAACGCCCTTTTTGCATGGGAACTACCCGCATTTCCACATCGAAATAACGGGCAAATTTTTCCCATACAACATGTACATCGGCACCGATAACCATGTTGGGATGATGGGCAGGTTTTCCCTCTTTTTCCCGCTGTTTGCGCCAACTCCATTTATGGGCCAGCAACCCCAGCATGATGGCCTCCGAGGACCCCACGGTAGCCGTACCGGTATATTCGCTGTTTTCGGGGGCATGGAACAGCCGCGCCAGCATGTTCACCACACGCTCCTGTATTTTCCCCGTCTGGGGATATTCATCCTGGTCTACCAGATTCTTATTCAGAGTATCAAGAATCAGTCTTTCGGCTTGTGGTTCCATCCAGGTGGTAACAAAAGAAGCAAGATTCAACGCCGGATTGCCGTCGATATTCAACTCATCGTGAATAAGCTGATAGGCCACATCGGCATCCATACCCTCTTCGGGAATACGGTAACGCGGAACCGGACGGGTAAACGAGCGTTGGGCGTATGTCATGGAAACATTTTCATTTGCTTTGATTTTTTTCTTTTGGGATAACATATTTCTTTTTGTTTTATGGATGTGTTTTTAAAAAATGAAGAACCAGTGCAATGGCAGAAAAGAAGATGCCAAAATACATAATAACCGGATAGCCCATGGAAGCTGCCAGAAATCCGCCAATAGCTCCTCCCGCCACGTTATCGATACTCTGAAAAGTATTGGCAAGGCCCAGTGCTTCTCCCCTTTTCCGTTCATCGGCGAGTTCCACCACACGGATGTTCATTCCTGTGGAAATAAATGCCCACGAAAAGATCATCAACATAAATCCGAAAATCCCCACAGGCGTCACCTTTGTCCATAGGCCGGCGAGCATCAAAACAAAGCTCAAAGCATACGACAAAATACCAAGGTTCAGGGTAAACACAGCGCTCTTTTTACGGGCAATGTTTCCTGCCCATAGGAACAAACCCACACCCACTGCCGTACTCAACGCATACACCAGTGATGATCCGGTAGTACTCAAATGAAAAGCTTTTTTCATCAGCAACGGATACATGGCATAAACCGGCGCCGGGGCAAGGAGTACAAAAATCCAACGTACATACAACACCAAAAGCGCTTTGTTTTGAAAATTCAAAAAGTGGCGCCAGCGGATGTGGCCGTGAAAATATCCGTTAAAAAGTTCGGCAAAATGTTGTTTCGGTTTCAGCAAACTAAAATGCAAGTGGTGATGGACCGCTATGCGACGGTGATGTTTGTAAAACGGCAAATAGGCCACAATGGCCAAAAACAAAAAGGGCAGCGCCACCACCGGACGGGCATAAACCGAAGTAATGAGCAGTCCTGTCACCGTACCGAAAGTCATGAAAGCCTGCATCCGTGCGATGTATTTGTCCCACAATGCTTTCGGATAGGTATTGGTAATCATCACGCTGGCGTAAGTAAAAATACTCGCCGTAAACATCCCGAAAACAAAAGCCATTGGCACCAAAAACCGGCCATCCAAAAGGACAATGACAAGCCATGCCAGAAAAGAGAGAACCGTACCCAAAAAAATCAGGTTTCCAAGACGGAATTTGGTGGTTAAATGTCCCCAACCAATGGCACCCAAGGCAATTCCGAGGTTGACCATGGCAAAGGTAAGACCCGCCTTGGAAGTACTGCCGGCCAGCAAAGGCAACGACACAATGCCGATGCCCCACACGACCCCGTTGACAATGGCAAAAGGCAACGCAAGAGAATAAAAATTGGGTTTTTTTGTTGTCATAACAGGCTACATTTTCTTAATTGTGTAAATATAAGCCTATTTGAAATAGTAAAGTCGTTTTAAAACCCGTTCCGAAACACTATTTATAACACCCAAGAATTCACCTTGCTAACACAAATAGCATGTGGTAAACTCCAAACTATTTCATTGTTTACCGCAACACGGCAAGGGCTGCTTCATAATCGGGCTCATCCACAATCTCGGGAACCTGCTGCGTGTAAATCACCGTTCCATTTTCATCCAAAATGACCACTGCCCGCGATTCCAAGGCAGCCAACGGCCCATCGATAATTTCCACCTGGTAGCTTTTTCCGAAATTTCCATCCCTGAAATCGGACAATGTGATGACATTATCCAACCCTTCGGCACCGCAAAACCGTGCCTGCGCAAAAGGAAGGTCTTTGGAAATACACAATACCACGGTGTTTTTCAGTTGAGAAGCTTCGGCATTAAATCTCCTGACCGAGGCCGCACAGGTCGGTGTATCCAAACTGGGGAAAATGTTCAACACTACCCGCTTTCCTTTGTAATCCGAAAGTTTGGCTTCGGATAAATCATTTTTTACCAGCGTGAACTCCGGTGCACGGGTTCCTTTTTCCGGAAGGGTTCCCAAGGTATGTATGCGATTCCCTTTTAATGTAATTTCTGCCATGTTTTTTATTTTTTTGATTGAAAGCAAAATTACGGGGAAAAGAAACACGAAAAATATAAGAAACCTTAAAGTTCACCGTCATCCACAAAAAAATCGGCGGCAATCCCATCGGCAAACAGTTTGCCGCGATCGGTAAGGACAAAACGGTTTCCATTGTTTTTCATCCTGTCGTTGCGGATAAACTTTGCCGCTTTTTTTAAAAAATCGTTTACATACCGTTCTCCGAAACCGTTCCGGATATGTTCGGTATCGCATCCCCACGAAGTACGTAACGAAGTCAAAACATATTCGTTGTAACGCTGGCTTTCGGTCAGCACCTCCTTTTCGAGAACAATTTTTTCCACACTTTCGGAAGAAACGTACTGTTTCAGGTTTCTGACGTTCCACTGCCGCGAAATGCCGTTAAACGAGTGAGCCGAAGGCCCCAACCCGAGATAATGCCCTCCCAGCCAATAGGTGGAATTGTGTTTGGAATAAAATCCCGGACGGGCAAAATTGGAAATCTCATACTGTACAAAACCATGCTGTCCGGTCTGCTCCAGCAATATTTCAAAGTGCCGGACCATTTGCTCTTCCTCCGGATCGGCCCTCTGCTGTTTTTCAATCAACACCTGCAAAGCGGTTTTCGCTTCCACCGTCAAGGCATAAGACGAAAGGTGGGGAATGCCGTATCCGAAAAATATCTCCAGGTTCTTTTTCCATTTCTCTTCCGTCAGCGTAGGAATGCCGTAAATCAGGTCGATGGTCATGTTTTCAAAACCGGCTTTTTGTGCCGCATCGATCGCCCGGCGGGCTTGCCGGGCATCATGTACCCGGTGCAGGTATTTCAGGTCATCATCGAAAAAACTCTGAACACCGAGGCTCAACCGGTTGATACGGGTTTCGTTTTGTAAAGCCAATAGGTAATCGGCCGTCAAGTCATCCGGATTGGCCTCCAGGGTCATCTCTGCTTGCGGATCCAGCGGAAACAAATAGCTGATTTCGTCGGTAATCCGCTGTATTTCAACAATGGAGAGCAACGACGGAGTGCCGCCTCCGAAATAAACCGTTTGCACCGGTTGTCCGTTCAAATAATCTTTACGCAAACGCATCTCCTTCAGCAAAGCTTCCACAAACACGTCACGGTATTTAACCGAAGCCACCGAATAAAAATTACAATAGTGGCATTTTTGTTTGCAAAACGGGATGTGAAGATAGATACCGGCCATGGCACTGCAGTTTTATTTTTTCAGGACAATACGGAAGGTGGTACCTTTTGATGAAGAACTTTTGACATAAATCTTGCCTTTGTGGTATTCCTGAATGATCCGCCGGGCCAGCGAAAGTCCCAGCCCCCAGCCCCGCTTTTTACTGGTGTATCCCGGATGGAAAATCGCTTTTTGCTCCGTCATGGGGATGCCTTTGCCGGTATCAATCACATCCACCACCACCTGTTTGCTTTCTTCCTGCACATCAATGGTGATGTTTCCCTTGCCATTCATGGCATCAATGGCATTTTTACACAAATTTTCCAACACCCAGCTGAACAACGAACCATTCACGGGAAGTATGATTTCCTTTTC
>CAYYRE010000005.1:0-48180 GCA_964473895.1 uncultured Lentimicrobiaceae bacterium
ACAAAACATAAATTTGCTAAGAACCTGATCAATCAGCAAATAAATGTCTTTTTTAAATACCTACCCCTACCTCCTTCAAAAAGGGGAATATTCGGTATTTATTTACTGATTGACAATACATTATAAACAATATATTTAGATAAACTTTAAACAACTTCTCTTATTAAAATGGGCTGAACCCCACCTCGAATAGTTTTGCATTGGTTTTCATGGGCAAAAACAATTTTCCTCTATCGGGAGCCCGTACTTCCTATAAAAATAGTGGCGTACTCACCAATTGGTTCCACCACCACGTCACGGCAACAGCCATTATTTTTCTATTTTACTTCTTCCAAACATTATTGCCGGGATACACATCGGGAATCAACGGCGAACCGAGCACCACCTTTTGAATCGTTTTGGATTTATCGGCAAGGATAAAAACGCTACCGGAACCCGATTTCCAAACGGCAGGTGAGCGGGTAAAAGTATCTTTCGTTCCATCGGTATAGGTGCAAACCACTTTCACCGGCATGGGCAACCCACCCGGGTTGGCAATTTCGATCCGGTTGCCGGCCATCACGCCTTTCACCGCCTGATCGGCATATCCCGGGCCGAAGAACCACGGTTTGATAAACCACATCAAATCCTGTCCGGTCACGTTTTCAAACGTATTGAAAAAGTCAAAAGGAATGGGATGTTTCCCGTGCCAGCGTTGCATGTAGGCCAATAATGCTTTTTTAAAAACAGTATCGCCCAAGGTTTCGCGCAGATATTCGTAGGCCAGCCCCGGCCGGGTATAGGCCTGAATACGGTAATACGAAAAATCACAAATCAAGTTGGAGGGCACCATCAACGGCATTTCGTTTTGCCGGCCGCTGGTACGACTAAACAGCTGCGCCCTGCGCTGGAAATAAGGAAACGCCGGAGCAAATTGATTACTGAACACGCCGGTAAACCAGGTTGCCCAGCCTTCGTCCATCCAGGCATATTTACGCTCGTTGGTTCCCATAAAAAACGGAAAGTAGGAATGTGATATCTCATGAAACACCAGGTTGGCGGTTTGGACACTGTCTTTGGGATCGCCATCGTTGGCCATCATGGGTGTTTCCATACCGCCGTTGCGTGTTCCGTTGCTGAACGAAGTCATGTGTTCAAAAGGATAAGGAACTCCGGGCCACTGGAACGACATAAATTCAACACTTTTACGGGCATAATAAGCGGCCCGCTGAAAAGTATTGGCAGAATCGGGATAAATGGCATCCACACGCACGCGGCGGCCGGCGGCCGAATCTACCAAAACCGAAGAGGCGTCCCAGTTATAGCGCAAAGTGGCGGCAAAAGAAAAATCGGTAACATAGCGAGCCGTAAAATGCCAGGTGGTAGCGCCCTTGTTTTTCAGCACTTTGTGTTTATTCCAATCCTTTTGTGAAATGACCGCCAAAATCTTATCCGATTTTTGAGCAGCCTTGTAACGTTTCAGCACCGGTTTGGCATATACTTCGGCCGGATTATCCAAATGTCCCGTAGCCCATACGGCATAACCCGGGGGCGTGGTAATTTGTACATCATAATCGTTAAAATCGTTGTAAAACTCGGTAATACCATTGAACTCCACTCTGTCCCAACCGTTTATATCATCATACACACTGATTTGGGGGTACCAATAAGCAATGAAAAAACGACCTTTTCCATAATTTCCCATACGGTTCCGGATGGTTTGCGGAATATGAAACTCCCAGGCGGTCTCCAACACCAGCGAATCGCCGGGTGGCAATGGCTGCGGCAACCGGATGTACCGGTTGGTTCCGAAAAAATAACCATACTGTCCTGCCGGCATTTTTACGGAATGGCCGTTCACTTTGATAAAACGAATCTGTACCCCATTGGTCAGGTCGGCACTGCCAATGCTCCAGGCCCGCTGTCCGCCTTTTTTATAAATATCCTGATACAGCCGGATCACCAGCATTTTTAAAGTGTCGGGACTGTTGTTCCGATAGGTCACTTTTTCAGTACCTTTCAGTTTACTTTCAGCGGCCAGTAGTTCGGCACGTATTTGATATTTTGCATGGTTTTCCCAGTATTTTTTACCGGGGTTCCCATCTTTTGAGCGGGTACCCGCCGCAAAAGCTTTTTGTACTTCAATGGGAATCAGGCGATTTGATTGCGCCACAACAACAGAAACGGCCGTTACCCAAAAGAGAACGGCCAGGGTTAAGGAAATTTTTTTCATTTTACATTCCGGTTTAAGATTTGGAGTGGTAAAGTTAAGAAAATAATTTCCTTCCAAAACGAGCATTCTCCACATGGGCTTTCCATAAAGGAAAGGATGGTTCCACAGGATAAAACCCTTTGGGTTACTCTTCTCCCGGACAGGTATCTTTGTTTGTAAAATAAGCCAGCTTTTCCAGTTTACTGATCATATCGTACTGTTCTACATAAATCTCTTTGGGGACTTTTAATCGCGAGGAAGTAAAATTCAGGATACCTTTTACCCCCGCATCGGTCATGGCTTTGGAAACATCCTCCACAAAATCGTCGGGAACCGCCAGCACACAGAGTTCTATTTTTTCCTGTCGCATAATTTCTTTCATGCGCGAGATATTGTAGCATTTTACATCGGGATATTGAACACCCGGTTCTTCGCCTATGCGAAAAGTCGCCGCCACCTGGAGTTTTGTATTTTGATGATTAAAATAGTCGGCGACTGCTCTCCCCAAATCACCTACTCCGACAAAAGCCACTTTTTGCACATGAATACAATCGATGGCTTTTCCAATGCTTTCGATCAGGCGGTTGATATCGTAACCTTTGTGGATATCCCCGGTAAAACCGATCAGCATCAGGTCGCGCCGGACATGAGCCGGATTGATCTTCAACAAGTGGGCCAGGCGATGGGAATGGATATGGGTCTTTTCTTCCTTTTGCAGGTTGAAAAGCACACGGCGGTAATTACTCAACCGCTCCACGGTGTTTGCGGGTAAATGATTAATCATTGGAGTATATATTCGTTTTTAGGGTTAACATAAGGATGCAGCCGGTAAACAATGCCTACGTTCAGTTTCAGAATCCTGTCCCATTTCATATCCACTTCGGGATTGGAAACAATGGCAGACAACCCGAAATTAAACCCGGGTTTAAAAGAGAGGGCTATTTTATCCGACAGGTGGTAAATGAGCCCGAAAGCAAAATGGAGCCCCACATCCGCCGGATTAAAAAAATCGTTGGCTGTACTGTCGTAAGTCGTCATGTGATAACCGCTGGTCAGGGTGGAGTCGCCGTAATGGGGCAAATCCGATGGATCGACATAAATTCCGCTATACCCATTTTTATGGGAATAAACGGCTATGGACAGGTAAACCCCACCTTCCACAAAAAGCCGGAATTTGGTACCGCCACTCAGGTATCTCACATTTAACGGAAAGGTTATGTAATTGATTTTATAGGTCATATCGTAAGCATAAAAGCTGTTATATCCGATATAACCCGTGTCGGAAAGGATTAAAAAAGGGGATTGGTAAGAGGTACCGAAGCCGCGGGGATCAAAATAAGCGCCGAGGCTCACTTTCAGCACCCGCGATACATCGTATTGCACAAATGCCCCACCGTTTATAACGGTTCTTTCCCTGGGGTTATTGAGTCCGCCCCCCCTGACACTGTTAAACTGAGGGCCCGTTTCCAACCCCACACTGATTCTGTTTTTAAATGTACTTTGTGCAAAAAGCACATTGACAACCAGCATCATCCCAATAAAAAAGATTATTTTCTTCATAACAGGTCTTAACGTTTTGTGTGTCCTGATAAAGTTAAAAATACCCGACTCCATTGTTATTTCCCCTTGCAGAAAGACTCTATAAAACGAAAGTCAGCATATCCTGTGAACGCGGGAAAGTACCGGCCGGTCTGCATTCACCGATAGGTATTTCCCATATTGTTCGATATCAGGCATCACGTAACGGACAAAAATAGTATATATTTATCAGTAAACAGGCCGTAAGGGATGAAAATAATTTTTATTTGTTATTTTTTAAACAATCAACTTGTTTATGTTCAATATTTTTATTATCTTGCAGCTGAAATATTATGAAAGTACTCCTATGAAAAAACAGATTTCATTATCCGTCAAGTGTCCGTTTTGCGGCAAATTACTCATGGATGAAGAGGAACGCATTCACGACAAGCCCTCCATACGCCTGAACATTCAAACGAAACAAGAACGGGGGGTAATTTATCTTTGTTCTATTTATGAGTGTTACGATTACAAAACGGAAGTTCCACTGCAAGAGAAGGAAGTGGTAGAATTCACCTGTCCGCACTGCAACAAGGAGCTGAACACAAAAGAAGAATGCCAGTCGTGTCATGCCCCCATGGTCGCCCTTTTGCTCACCACCGGGGGCAGGGTCAGTTTATGTTCCAGAACCGGCTGTCCGAACCATTATGTGGCTTTTGAAGATCTTGCCACCGAATTGCAGAAGTTTTACGAGACTTTCGGCAGTTAACAAATACGGGGCAATTGCTGTCCCGAAAGCATGTCTATCATCCGTTTGCCGCCAACCGTTGTTTCCAGCCATGCTTTACCCGGATGACTTGATGTGATCTGGCCGATGATACCGGCTTTTTTGCCGAGGGGATGTTTCCGCATGGTTTCCACAATTGGTCCGGCATCAGCGGCAGAGGCTATGATGACCACTTTTCCTTCGTTGGCCACATGCAATGGATCAAAACCCAGCAATTCACAAATTCCTCTGACAGCATCTTCAATGACGAGGTTTTTTTCATCGATTACGGCCCCAAACGGTTTATGGCGCACCAATTCCGAAATCACGGTAGCCAACCCGCCCCGGGTGGCATCACGCATAAAGCGTATCTGATCCGACACCTGCAACACATCAGCAATCAAGTGGTTCAACGAAGCACAATCGGACTGTACGTTGGTAGCAATGTGCAGGTCATTGCGCGCGGCCATGATGGCCATACCGTGTTCGGCAATCCCGCCGTTCAGTATGATTTGATCACCGGGCACAATATTTTTTCCTGTGGTTATGGCTTTCCGGTTCTCCGGCAGCTCCCCCACGCCACTGGTGTTAATAAAAATCTTATCACATTTTCCTTTGCCAACCACCTTGGTATCGCCTGTAGCGATCACAACCCCGGCTTTACGGGCTTCTTCGGCCATAGCACTTACAATCCGCTCCAGGTCATCCAAGGGAAAACCTTCTTCAAGAATAAAGCCGGCACTTAAATAGCGCGGCACGGCCCCCGAAACAGCCAAGTCATTCACCGTTCCGGCCACTGCCAGTTTACCAATATTCCCACCGGGGAAGAAAATGGGATCCACCACAAAAGAATCGGTGGTAAACGCAACACTGTTGCCGGATAACCCCAATAAGGCAGAATCACCCTGTTCGCGTAATACCCGGTTGTCAAAATAGCGGATAAAAAGATTCTCGATCAGTTCGTGGGTCATGATGCCTCCGCTGCCGTGGCCCATGAGGATTTTATCATCTTTCATTATTATGCGTTTATAATTTTGTATTTATCTGTTAAACCTTATGTTTTGTCATGATTTCCGGCTTCACCATCCAAAATCCCGTCAAAACAGGTGCTGCTTTTTACTTACCCCCGGTTATACAAGTAATAAGCCTGGCAGGCCCCTTCACTGGAAACCATACAACTGCCCACCGGGTCGCGTGGTGTACACCCTTTTGCAAAGAGCGGGCAATCTTTGGGTTTTTTCAGTCCCTTCAATATTTCACCGCAAATACATCCTTTTGGCTCACGCAGGGTCACCATACCATCTGAAGAAATTTGTCTCTCGGCATCCCAAGCGGCATATTTTTCCCTGATTTTTAATCCGCTGTTTTTCAATACCCCCAGCCCGCGCCACCAATCATCGCCGGGTTCAAAAACTTCGTGCAACATTTTTTGTGCTTTCAGGTTTCCTTCAGGTTTAACCACCCGTTTATACTGTATTTCCACCCGGGGTTCCGACTGTTCAATCTGCCGCACCAGCATAAGTACCGAGTGCATAAGATCCACCGGTTCGAAACCACTAATGACCACCCCCAGTCCGAATTTCCGGGGAATCTCTTCATAAATTCCCTTTCCCGTAATGGTACTCACATGGCCCGGTCCGATGTAACCGTTTATCTTCACGCCTTCATCGATCAGGGCAGCCATAGCCGGTGGCATCACTTTATGGGCACTGAACAGAAAAAAGTTTTTCAGGTTTTCGCGGTAAGCCTGCAATATGGCTACTGCCGATCCCGGGGCCGTCGTTTCGAACCCGATACCGAGAAATACAATTTTCTTGTCCGGCAATTCTCTGGCCAGTTGCAAGGCATCCATTACCGAATAAACCACCCTGACCTGCATTCCTGCAGCACGTTCTTTCTCCAACGAGGTTTCCGATCCCGGCACACGGATCAAGTCACCATAAGTAGCCAGGACAACATCTTTTTGTTTTCCGAAAGCCACTGCTTTATCGATGAATGAACGGCTGGTCACACATACCGGACAACCCGGACCGGAGATCAACTCTACCGTTTCGGGCAACAATGCCGGGAGCCCGAATTTTTGAATAGACATGGTATGGCCACCACACACTTCCATAAGCTTTACCGGCCGGGTAGAAACTTTTTTTATTTCCCGGGCTAATGCCATAACAGTTTCCCGGTCACGGTATTCATCAATGTATTTCATATCAGCCTCCGGTTTTTTTCTTTTTCTTCCCGGTCCATTTCTTCATTTAACTTTTTAAAATCATCAAAAGCTTTCAAACTGGCCTCCGCTTCCTCTTCATCCAGTTTTTGAATGGCAAATCCGGTATGTATCAAAACATAATCGCCCGGTTTTAACCTTTCGGTTGACAACATCATAAGGTTGGCACGGTATATGGAACCGCCCACGGAACAAACCGCCGTTTCTCCTTCTATTTTTTCAATTCTTGCAGGAATACTTAAACACATATTTTTTTCATTATGAGGTTAAAATTTGATTACTTCTCCGTTTGGCAGCCACTGCCAGTTGCCCCAGCGCAATTCCCCCATCATTTGAAGGAACCTGTTGATGACTATACACTTCCAATCCTTTATGCAACAATATTTCTTCGGTTTTTGAAAGGATGATTCTGTTTTGAAAAGTACCTCCCGAAAGCACCACTTTACGCCTTCCGGTATGGAAGGCGAGTTTTTGAACCACCTCCACGATGACCTCTACCACGGTTTGATGAAACTTACCAGCCATTTCAGATGGGGAGACTCCTTGTTCCTTATCTCTTAAAAGCGCCTCAAAAGCAGGCTGAAACGAAACCACATTCTCCTTTATCAGAAAAGGATACGAAGTTTCTACGGTTTCAAGAGCCACCGCCTCTAACCGCATGGGAGCCTCAGCATGGAAAGTGGTTTCGCTGCAAATATTCAACAATACCGAAACCGCATCAAACAAACGACCGGCACTGCTGGTTTCAGGGCTATTTAACCTCTTTTCCAACATATTTAAAACACCTTCGAACCTTTCGGGCAAAAGGTAAGGAAACAGATTTTCCCTGTTTTTTTTCAGGTACTCTTTTCCAAAATAATGGTAAAGATACGACATTGCCATTCGCCAGGGCTGATGGGTCACCGCATCCCCACCGGGTTGTAAAACATATTCAAAATGAAACGGTCTTTCAAAACTTTGCAAATCGCACAAAAGAAACTCGCCGCCCCATATTTTTCCATCGGTACCAAGGCCTGTCCCATCAAAGCTCACCCCAATCACTTTTTCATCCAGCTGATGTTCGGCCATGCAGGAGGCCACGTGTGCATGATGGTGCTGTACGGTTTCCACTGGCAAATTCAATGACCGGGCAAAACGTGTGGAAAAATAATCGGGGTGCAAATCTGCAACCACAAGTTCCGGACTAAAACGGAAAAGTTTTTTAAAATGCCCGTAAGCTTCTTCATAAAAGCCGAGGGTCTCCGGGTTTTTCAAATCACCAATGTATTGGCTCAAAAAAGCCTTCTCCCCTTTGCCTATCGCAAAGCAGTTCACCAATTCGGCACCGGCAGCAAAGATACCTTCGGTGGCAAGCCTCAAAAATATGGAAGTGGGAACATATCCGCGCGACCGGCGCAACAACCGGGTTTTTTTTCCAACCACCATGGCTACCGAATCATCCACACGGTTATATATTACACGGTTATAGGTAAGTATGGCATCAGCCACCGAAGCAAACCGTTCCATGGCCATTTCATTGCCGGTTACCACCGGCTCCCCCGAGAAGTTTCCGCTGGTCATTACCAGTGCCGGGGTTTTCAACCGCTCAAAAAGTTGGTAATGGAAAGGCATGTAAGGCAGCATAATACCCACCGTATGCAGGCCATTACTTACAGCAAAAGGGAGCGGTTTCTTTTTCCGCAGCAAAACAATAGGACGGCGCCAACTGAGTAAAAGTTCTTTTTCGGCAGAAGAAACAGAGACATATTCTTCTGCGGCCTCCATATTCCGGAACATCACCGCAAGCGGTTTTCCTTCCCGGTTTTTCCGCTGCCGCAACAATCTGACGGAGGCAGCATCCAAAGCATTACAAGCCAGGTGAAAACCGCCCAAACCTTTCATGGCTATGATCCGTCCGGCATCCAGCATTTCGACCGTACGTTCAAGAATTTCCCCAAAAGCCGTAATCGTATTCTTTCCGGGCAAAACCAGGGTATAAACCGGCCCGCAATCATTGCATGCAACCGGTTGTGCATGAAAACGACGGTCCATTATATCGTTATATTCGGAACGGCATTTTTCACACATCAAAAATGGCTGCATGGTGGTTTGGTGCCTGTCGTAAGGAAGTGCTTTGATGATACTGAAACGCGGGCCGCAATGGGTACAATTGATAAACGGATATCCCAGCCGGTGTGGCTGCTTTTTCATGTCCCGCAGGCAATCTTCACAAACGGCAATATCAGGACTCACTTCGGTAACTTCCTCTGAATAAGAATTGCTGGGGACAATCTGAAATCCTGCCATCCCGCGAACCTCATCCCACTCAACATGAAGAGATGCCACATGGGCAGCTGCCGGAGCCGCATGTTTTATTTCATGAATAAATTGACGAATGGCTTTTTCATCACCCTCAGCCCAAACCAGTACCCCTTTGTTGTTGTTTTCCACATGGCCTCGAATGGCATGACGCAGGGCCAGTTTGTACACAAACGGTCGAAACCCTACACCCTGTACAAGTCCATCAATTTCTATTTTACAAGCACTTTCTGACATTGTGCGGCTAATTTATAAAGATTTTAAATTTCTTAGCTGTTAAGTATATCACAAAATAGTTTTTATCTTTGTTGTGAATATTTTAACAGAACAAAAGTAATACAAATTCAACACCTATGGCAGAAAAAACGGAAATCGATCAAATTTTAAAAAAATTTGATAACGACAAAACCCGGCTGATGGATATCTTACTGGATATTCATTCTTTACAGGGTTTCATCAGCAAAGAGGACATGCTGTTCCTTTCCGGTAAACTGAACATCTCACTGGCACAAGTGCAGGAAACGGCTTCCTTTTATCACTTTTTTGCCTTGCAAAAGCGAGGGAAATACAACATTTATCTCGACAACAGCATTACGGCTGTGATGAAAGGAAGGCAAAAAGTAAAGGAAACATTGGAGGAATTGTGCGGCATCCCGTTCGGTACTGTTTCTTCCGATGGGCTCTTCGGGCTGTTTGACACTTCTTGTATCGGAATGAATGACCAGGAACCGGCAGCCATAATTAACGACAAAGTTTTTACCAACCTAACACCTTACCGCGTGCAGCAACTTATCAAGGGGATGCGTGATGGATTGCCCGTTGAGGAATTGATGTACGAAGACTACGGCAGCGGAAACAATGCCGATCCGGATATCCGTGCCATGGTGAACAACAACATCCGCAAAAAATCAATTATTCTTAAAAAAGATTATGAACCCTATCAACTGTTGAAGTCGGGATTAAACGGCTTGTCCCCTGAAAAGGTAATAGAAATCATTGAAGCTTCCAATTTAAGGGGACGGGGCGGGGCCGGTTTTCCCACAGGGCTAAAGTGGCGTTTTGGTCGCCGGACCGAAGGAAAACACCGTATCATAATTTGTAATGCCGACGAAGGAGAACCCGGAACATTTAAAGACCGCGTCATGCTTACGGAGTATCCCGAACTGGTATTTGAAGGGATGGTCATGGCGGCTTATGCTACAGGTGCCGACATTGGATTGCTGTACCTGCGGTATGAATACAAATACCTGTTGCGTTTTCTCAACAGAAAGCTGGAAGAGATGAGGCAACAACATTTACTGGGCAACGATATTGCAGGACTGGAAGGTTTTCATTTTGATATTCGTATCCAGCTGGGGGCAGGGGCCTATGTTTGCGGAGAAGAATCGGCCCTCATCGAGTCGCTCGAAGGAAAACGGGGCGAACCCCGTGACAAACCACCCTTTCCGGTGGAAAAAGGCTATCTTGGCTATCCAACCATTGTAAACAATGTAGAAACCTTAGCCACAGCCGTAAAAATCTTATTTCACGGAGCAGAATGGTACAGCGGTTTCGGGACAAAAGACTCGCTCGGCACCAAGTTATTAAGCATTTCGGGCGATTGCCGTTATCCCGGCATTTATGAAGTGGAATGGGGTACCAGTATACGAGAGATACTGGCCATGAGCGGTGCTGAAGATGTCCAGGCCATTCAGGTGGGCGGTCCTTCCGGTATGATCATTGGGCTGAAAGATGCCGGCAACATGAGCAACAGCGAGCTCATGAAATGGTATAAACCCTCCGGAATGATGATTGCCGAGAAATTTTTTGACCGCCGGTTAAGTTATTCGGACCTGCCTACGGGAGGATCCATTATCATTTTTAACAACAGCCGTGATCTGTTGGGTGAAGTGGTGATGAATTTCATGGACTTTTTTATAGAAGAATCTTGCGGTTCTTGCTCTACCTGCCGCAACATGCCCGTTGTTATGAAAAACAAATTACAAAAAATATTGGACGGACATGGTGTGAGCCAGGATATTTTCGACCTGTTAAACTGGGGAAAGGTACTCAAAGCCAGCCGGTGCGGTCTGGGACAAACAGCCGGCAACCCCATTTTATCCTCCATTTTTCATTTCCGCCATCTTTACGAACAGCGGATCCAAAGCCTTACTCAGTTCGACAGCGGGTTTAGTCTTGAAAAAGCAACGGAAGAAACCAGAAAATACGTGCACAGAAAACCGGTATTTCATCATTTTTAAATCAAAAGAACATGGAAAACAGTGAAAATAAAATCAAACTTTCGATAGATGGCCGCACCATCATGGCCCGGAAAGGGAGTACGATTGTCGAAGCAGCAAGGGAAAACGGCCTTTATATTCCCACACTTTGTCATTTTGAAGGGACCGAACCCAAAGCGGCCTGCCGGATTTGCACGGTGAAAATAAACAACCGTTTTATGACCTCTTGTACCACCCCCGTTTCCGAAGGAATGGAAATTGAAAACAACACACCGGAAATCAATGACCTGCGTAAAAGCATTGTGGAGTTATTGTTTGTGAGCGGAAACCATTTTTGTCCGGCTTGTGAAAAAAGCGGCAATTGCGAACTGCAGGCGCTGGCTTACCGTTTCAAAATGTTGGTACCCCGTTTCCCTTACAATTTCCCCAGGAAAGAAGTGGATGCCTCATCGCCGAAGATCGTCAAAGAACAAAACCGGTGTATTGCCTGCAAGCGATGCATCAAAACCATTCGCGATGAACAGGGCCGCCATTATTTTGCTTATAAAAACCGTGGTCAGCATTTGGAAGTCATCCTCGACCCCGTTCTCGGCGCCACCATGCCGGATGAGCTGGCCCGAAAGGCAATGGAAAATTGCCCCGTAGGTTCGATCCTGTACAAAGAAAAAGGGTTTGACCAACCCATTGGCACACGAAAATACGACAAGCAACCCATTGGAAGTGAATTTGAGCAACAATCTTAAAAAAAGCATCATGAGCAAAAAAATCATAGCAACGACCTCTCTGGCAGGCTGTTTTGGATGCCACATGTCGATTCTTGACATCGACGAACGCATCCTTGACCTGATTGAGCTGGTGGAGTTCAACAAATCACCCATTGATGATATTAAAAAATTCACCAAGCAGGTGGACATCGGCATCATCGAAGGAGGATGCTGTAACAGTGAAAACGTAGAAATTCTGAAGTACTTCAGGGAAAACTGTAAAATACTGGTTTCGCTGGGCGAATGCGCCATCATGGGAGGACTTCCCGCCATGCGCAACGGAATTCCCGTGGAAGAATGTCTCAGGGAAGCTTACCTCGATGGGCCAACCGTTCAAGAAAACCACGAACAAATTATTCCTGACGATGAAGAACTTCCTTTATTACTCGACAAAGTCTATCCTTGTCACGAAGTGGTAAAAGTAGATTATTTCCTTCCGGGATGTCCCCCCCGTGCCGACTTGATATGGAATGCACTTTACGCACTGATTACGGAAAACCCCATGGAATTACCTTACGAAGTTGTCAAATTTGATTAAAAAAACAGAAACGCTATGACAAAAAAAATCACCATAGAACCTGTCACAAGAGTGGAAGGTCACGGAAAAGTAACCATTCAGTTAAATGACCGTCACGAGGTGGTAGACACACGGCTGCACATTGTTGAATTCCGCGGGTTTGAACGATTTGTTCAGGGCAGGCCTTACTGGGAAGCCCCGGTGCTGGTACAGCGCCTTTGTGGCATTTGCCCCGTAAGTCATCATATTGCAGCCGCCAAGGCACTGGATGTCATTGTAGGCGCAGGGAATGGCGATGGACTGACAGCAGTGGGAGAAAAAATGCGACGTCTCATGCACTACGGACAATTCTTCCAGTCACATGTCTTGCATTTTTTCCATTTGAGTTCTCCCGATTTCCTGTTCGGTATCGATGGAGACCCTGCCATGAGAAATATCATTGGCATTGCCATGACCAACAAAGAGCTGGCAGTACAGGGAGTCATGATGCGAAAATTCGGGCAGGAAGTTATCAAAGCAACCGCAGGAAAAAAAATACACGGCACAGGAGCCATACCCGGCGGTATCAACAAGAACCTGAGCCTGGCCGAACGGGACGCCCTTTTGCATGGCCCCGACCCGATGAATGCCGATAAAATGGTGGAATGGTCACTGTCGGCACTTGAATTTTTCAAAGCATACCACAAACAGAACCGGACAAAAGTAGATGAATTTGCACGGTTTCCTTCCAATCATTTAAGTCTGGTCAGAAAAGATGGCGCACTGGACATTTACCATGGTGTTTTACGTGCCGTTGATCCCGACGGGAAACGCATTTTAAACGATGTGGATTACCACGAGTATTACAATTACATTGAAGAAGAGGTGCGCAGCTGGAGTTACATGAAATTTCCCTATCTTAAACATTTGGGGAAAGAAAAAGGTTGGTACCGGGTGGGGCCGTTGGCCCGTCTGAACACATGCGATTTCATCCCGACCCCACTGGCCCAAAAAGAGTTTGAAAAATTCAAAGCTTATACCCATGGCAAGCCCAACAACATGAGCCTCCATTACCATTGGGCCCGTTTGATCGAAATACTCCATGCAGCGGAAGTAATCCGTGATTTGCTCAAAGATCCCGACCTTCAAAAAGACAACCTCGTGGTGAAAGGCAACAAACACTACGAAGGGGTCGGCGTCATAGAGGCACCCCGGGGAACACTTTTCCACCATTACAAAATTGATGAAAACGACCTGATCACCATGGCCAACCTCATTGTTTCGACCACCAACAACAACGAACCCATGAACCGCTCGGTAGCCAGTACGGCACGTGCTTTTATGAATGGTAAAGAAACCATTACCGAGCCCATGATGAATGCCGTGGAAGTCGCCATCAGGGCATACGATCCCTGTTTGAGTTGTGCCACCCACGCATTGGGACAGATGCCACTGGAAATGACTTTGGTGGGCCCGGATGGCCATATCCTTGACCACAAAATGAAAGACTAAATTTTGCCACCATGGAAAAAATCTTGATTTACGGCTACGGAAATCCGGGAAGGCAGGACGATGGCCTCGGCATTCTTTGTGCGGAAAAGATTAAACAATGGGCAAAAAACCACTTTCCCCAACGCATTGATGTGGACATGAATTATCAGTTGAACATTGAAGATGCCGAAAAAATATCACATTACGATACCGTTATTTTTGCCGATGCATCGTGTGAGCAGATCAAACACTACCACTTTGCCCCGCTGAAACCTTCCAAGGCACAACTGGAGTTTACCATGCATGCCGTTTCGCCGGCCTATGTCCTCCATTTGTGCCGGACACTTTTCGGAAAACTTCCCGAAACACACCTGTTGCACATCCGGGGATACGCATGGGGCATGAAAGAGCAAATTACCGACAAAGCAGCACAAAACCTCCGGGAAAGTTGCAAAATCCTTACCCGGTTCATTACAAACAAATTATCAGAAAATTAAATACAAGACCATGGACACATCCACCACCTATATGGGGTTAAAACTCAAAAACCCTGTGATTATCAGCAGTTCCCGGCTTACCGGAAACCTCGAAACCATCAGGCAATGTATCGGTTATGGTGCCGGAGCCATTGTCCTCAAATCCATCTTTGAAGAGCAAATGCACCTTCGTGTGGAGGCAAAAATCAAGCAAAGCAAAGAAAACGAAATGTACTACTGGTATGCAGAGGCACGAGAGAAAATACTAAACCTTTCCAAGGAAGCCATTCTGGACCATTATTTACAATTTGTAAAAGCTGCAAAAAGCATAGATGCTTCCGTACCCATCCTGTCGAGTATCCATTGCAAAAGTGCCGACAGCTGGACACAATATGCCCGCCAAATTGAGCAGGCAGGCGCCGATGCACTGGAACTGAATATCTCAATTTTTCCATTCAACAAAAACATGGACAGCCTCGAAATTGAAGACCTCTATGTGGAGATACTGAAAAAGGTAAAGAAGGAAGTAGACATCCCCGTTTCCATTAAATTGGGGCCTTTTTTTACCAACATTTGCACCATTACGAGCCGCCTGGTGCAGGCCGGTGCCGACGGACTGGTCCTTTTCAACCGTTATTTCCGGCCCGACATCGACATCGATACACTGAAAGTGGTCAGCCGCGAACATTTTTCTTCTCCGGAGGAAATGAGCCTTTCATTGCGTTGGATCGCATTGCTCAGCGGGCACAAAATACCTTGCGACCTGGTCGCTTCCACAGGAATACATTACGACACGGCACTGATCAAACAACTTCTGGTAGGTGCCAGGGCCGCAGAAATCTGCTCCACGCTTTTCCTTAACGGCATCCCCTACATTGCTAAAATTATCGAAGGTTTGGAAAATTGGATGAAAAAACATAACTTTGAAAAGTTGGATGATTTTCGCGGAAAGTCGCTGGATGAGCAGACAACGGATGCACGTTTTGAGCGTATCCAATACATGAAAAGAGACTTTGAAGAAATCTTTTAACACGGTAACCATGCATGAAATGTCCATCGTTATGAGCATCCTCGACACGGTTGAAACCGAACGCCTCCGGCACTCGGCTGACGAGGTCGAAAGTATTGAACTGGACATTGGCGTGCTTTCGGGTGTGGAAATGGAAGCCTTTTATTTTGCCTGGGAAGCCGGTGTAAAGAAAACACTGCTTGAAAACAGCTCCCTCACGGTAAACCGTCCGGAAGCAAAAGCCAAATGTGTTGATTGCGGCAAATTTTTTATTGCCCAAACCAGTTTTGATCCTTGTCCGTATTGCGGAAACCCGTTTTGTGAAATCGTCTCGGGCAAAGAATTAAAAGTGAAGCGTATTGTATTTTTAAAAAATTAAAATCTGTAGCATTATGTGTATGACATGCGGATGCGGCGACATCCCCGAAAACAAAGTTTTGATTGCCAAACCGGGAGAAATAACACCGGACGGACTTTCGGTAAAACAATCACATCACGAACATTCCCATACGCACACACACCCACACGGACATTCACACGCGCACCACAGCCATACCAAAACCGTTGTGGAACTGGAACAGGACATCTTACAAAACAACAATATGGTGGCCATGCAAAACCGCGGGTTTTTCGAAGCAAGAAACATCCTTGCCCTCAACCTGGTCAGTTCCCCGGGATCCGGAAAAACCACCTTTTTGGAAAAAACGCTCTCCGACTTGAAACAGGAAATCCCGTTTTATATTATCGAAGGCGACCAGCAAACCTTTCAGGATGCACAACGTATTGAAGCGTTAAATACCCCTGTTGTCCAAATCAATACCGGCCAGGGGTGCCATCTGGACAGCGACATGGTGCACAAAGCCGTCAAAAAGTTAAACCCGTCGGAGGGATCGGTGGTGATGATCGAAAATGTGGGCAACCTGGTATGTCCTGCATTGTTCGATTTGGGCGAAAATTTCCGTATCGTTCTCATCAGCGTCACCGAAGGCGACGACAAACCCATTAAATATCCCGACATGTTCCAATCGGCCCATCTGTGTATTATCAACAAAACAGACCTGCTTCCCTATGTTCAATTCGACGTGGCAAAGGCCAAAGAGTATGCCCTGCGTGTGAACCACCATTTGCAATTCTTTGAAGTTTCGGCCACCACGGGCGAAGGAATGGAAAGCTGGTACGCATGGCTGAAAGAACAAAGAGCCGGCAAGATATGAATTAACGGTCCGAAACAACAACTTTTCGATAAAAACGTTTTACTTTGCGAAACAAAAAGATGTGCATGGGCAAACGTTTTTTCTTTATCTTGCTTTTTTCGGTTTTTTCCCTTTCGCTGTTTTCCCAAAAGTGGAAGCCTGATGCCGGTCTTGTAAAGCCTTATCCTGCAAAATTAACGGCCAGTTCAGGCCAAAACCTACCAAATATCAACGATGGAGACCCTCATACTTTTTTTGAGTCGGGCAGCCCGCTTCCCCAAAATTATATCCGGCGTGCCGATCTAAATTATTTCCTTGGCAAACAAAATTTTACCATTTTGTCGGGGCCGGATGTCTCCCAAGCGTTCGATGGCCACACCGACACCCACATCACGGCTGCTACCCGGCCGCTGGTTATAAAACTCCGGCCGGCCGTTTCGTTGCTCTTGCTGAGCGTAAAAGCCGATGTCCGGGATACGCTGTTCGTATTATTTGAAACCGAAAGCCACCAAATGTACCGGTTTCAATACCTTGTCTCTGAAAAGTTTCAAATCAAAGAATATCCTTTGAAAAAGATGGGGAAAATCATCTCACTCCGTTTCGAAAGTAAAAAACCTTACACCCTTTACGAAGTAGCGGCACTACGCCGCAAGCCCGTTGAATATGTCATTTTCGATTACGGCCGTCCGGTGGATATCGGATGGATCAGCAGCCGGCAACTCAACAGCGGTGCAGTAACCGGCATCAGGGTGTGGGCCGGCAACGACAAAAAACACTGGCAACCTGTTATCAGACTTAACCCCCGGGCCATCCCTTTGTTGCAAACCCCATTAAAAAAACCGGTAATCACCCGCTATTTAAAAATTACATTCACCCTTATGGCACGTGATTACCAAAAAGCGGTCCTTTGGGAATTTGCTGCATACAACCGGTACGGTCCATACGGCCCGCCGCCGGCAGCCCACCCCTCCTACTATACTTTTGCACAAGCTTTCGGTATCAACACGGTTTGGGGATGGGGCTACAGTGTGTATTCCGACCGTCTGAAACCGGGTACCGGACCGCAAAAGTTCATTGCCGTGAGCCGAAATGTCCGCAGTTACGAACGGCTCGACTGGGATATGAAACGTCCCCAACAGCCCCCCGATTTCGATAAAATGGCCTCGGGAGCCGGAACTCCGGCCAAGCCCTGGCTGAACTGGGACCGCGAGTACGGAAACTGGAAACAAAACGGGTTTCGAATTGACATCACCCTGGCATTTAAACAGGACAACTTCCCCGATACCTTATGGAAAAATCCTTACCGTGAAGCCTTTGCTTTTGGAAAGGCTTATGCCAACCATTTTTTTCGTCACAAGCACCTTGTCAGCATGGTGGAAATCGGCAACGAACCATGGAATTACAAAAGTCAAACCTATCGCAGGATACTGGCAGGCATGTCGGCGGGCATGAAATCCGTTTCTACCGTTCCCGTTCTGCCTTGTGCCGTCCAGGCCTATGCCCCGCAAAAAGACGACAAGGATTACATTGCGCATTATGTGGATGCTTCTTCCGCCAAAGAGATTGACGGACTCAATACGCACATATATTCCTACGTTTTTCAGGAAGATGGAAAACGAAAAGCCGTTAACCCCGAAGATCCGCGCTCACAGGTATGGGCCATGGCCAACCTGCTCCGTTTTCGCGATGCCAATTTGCCTGGCAAACCGGTGTATGTCACAGAATTCGGTTACGACAGCAACGGAGGCGGTGAAAACTGTACCCATTCCGAGTGTGTCCCCGAAAAAGTACAAGCCATTTACGGGATTCGTATGGCCATGATCCTGTGGCGCTTGGGTGCCCGTCAGTTCTACTGGTATTACTTTGCCAATGTGGCTTACGATTCGTTTATGCACAACCGGTCGGGGCTTTGCGGCTCCTATAATACCGGATTTCGCAAAAAAGCATCATTTGGCGCTTTTGCCTTTCTGCAACAACAAATCGGCCCCTATCGTTTCGATAAAGTCATACGGGAAAACCATGAAGTGTATGCCTATCTGTTAAAAGATCCCCGGTCGGAAAAAAAGATTGTCATTGCCTGGAGACCCACTGCCAGTGAGCACTTTGCACAAAAGAAGATACTGTTTCCTATCCCCGGAAAAGTTCAACAGGTAATTTCCGTTTTGGAAAACCGGCGACTCTCTTTCATCCGGAAAAATGGAAAAATCATGTTACCATTGTCTGGTGAACCTGTTTTGATACGGCTGGAATAACAACAACACAAAAGAAGACGCCGTTTTTTCAATGAAATTTAAAAAAACAGGGCGTACGGTCGCCATAATATTACTTCGATAAGCAAGACAAGTTTTTTCTGTGAAAGGGTTATCAAATCGGCACGATTCACTATTTTTGTGGTTCAAAAAAACATTCGTTCCCATGAAAAAAATACTTTTATTTTTTCTACTGACCCTGTGGATGGGTTCCCCTCTGTTTAGCCAGCAAAAGACCGCTTTGATTGAAAAGCCGCACCTTAAACTCTCCAGCGACATCATGACACCGGAAGTTCTATGGTCGTTCGGAAGGTTAAGCGATCCGCAACTTTCGCCTGATGGAAAGACGTTGGTTTACGGTGTAACCTACTACAGCAAAGTACAAAACAAAGGAAACCGCGAACTTTACCGTATTGATACCGATGGGAAGAACCTCCGGCAACTCACCCGCACGGCTACCGGCGAGTACAATGCCCAATGGCGTCCCGATGGAAAAAAAATCGGATTTCTTTCTGCGCGAAGCGGCTCCATGCAAATTTGGGAGATGAACCCCGATGGTTCCGACCCGGTTCAAATCAGCCGGTTCAAAAACGGCATTACCGGATTCAAATATTCGCCTGACGGAAAAAAGATCCTTTTTACCGCTGAAGTCAAGCTGGACACGACTCCCCGCGACATGTACCCCGACCTGCCCAAAACCACCGGCCGCCTCTACCACGATTTGATGTACCGGCACTGGGATACCTGGGTTGATACCTACAGCCATGTTTTCGTTGCCGATTATGACGGGTCTTCCCTGAAAAACATTACCGATATTATGAAAGGTGAGCCCTACCAATGTCCGTTGAAACCTTTCGGCGGCATGGAACAAATCAACTGGACTCCCGATTCGAAGACCATTGCTTACACCTGCCGTAAACTGAAAGGACTGGCTTACACCCTTTCCACCAATTCGGACATTTACTTTTACCATCTCGATGACAAAACCACACAAAACATGACCAAAGGCATGATGGGTTACGATGTGGCTCCTGTTTTTTCGCCCGATGGCCGGTACATGGCATGGGAAAGTATGCAACGCGATGGTTATGAATCAGATAAAAACCGTTTGTTTATCATGGATTTGAAAACCGGTAAAAAAACCGATTACACCAAGAATTTTGACCAAAATGCCCATGGTTTGGTCTGGAGCCAAAACGGAAGATATGTCTATTTTATCAGCGACTGGCACGCTTCGGATGATATTTACCGGCTGGATGTCAAAAAAGACAAAATCACCAAAATTACCGAAGGCATTCACGATTACACAGGCGTTATTCCGGCAGGCAAAACGTTGTACGCTACCCGGATGAGCATGTCGAAACCCACGGAGATTTATGCGGTGAATGCCAAAAACGGCATTGCGCGTGAAGTGACCTTTACCAACAAGGAACTTATGAACCAGCTGACCATGGGGAAAGTGGAAAAACGTTGGATCAAAACAACCGATGGAAAGCAAGAGCTGACATGGGTCATTTATCCGCCCCATTTCGATCCCGACAAGAAATATCCGGCGCTGCTCTATTGCCAGGGAGGCCCGCAAAGTACGGTCAGCCAGTTTTGGTCGTACCGCTGGAATTTCCAAATGATGGCAGCCAACGGATACATTGTGGTAGCTCCCAACCGGCGCGGACTACCGGGTTTCGGCACAAAATGGAACGAAGAAATCAGCGGCCATTACGGCGGACAGGTTATGAAAGACTATTTCAGCGCCATCGATTCCCTGAAAAAAGAACCCTACATCGACGAAAACCGGTTAGGCGCGGTGGGCGCTTCTTTCGGCGGATTTTCGATATATTGGCTTGCCGGACATAACCTGGACCACCGCTTCAAAGCGTTTATTGCTCACGATGGCTTCTTCGACATGCGCTCCATGTACCTCGAAACCGATGAAATGTGGTTTGTTAACTGGGATTTCGGCGGTCCGTTCTGGGATAAAAACAACAAAGTCGCCCAACACAATTACGCCACCGCTTCCCCCAGCAATTTTGTTCAAAACTGGAATACCCCCATTTTGGTGGTTCACTCCCAGCTGGATTACAGGATTCCGGTCACCCAAGGCATGCAGGCCTTCGATGCCGCCATATTGTTGCATGTTCCGGCCGAATTCCTTTATTTCCCCGATGAAAACCATTGGGTACTTAAACCGCAAAATGGTATTTTGTGGCAACGCACCTTTTTCAAATGGCTGGATAAATGGCTGAAATAATGGAAACAAAACATTCATCTTAAAACAAACGGAGTAAAAATGAAATTTCGTTTTTTGGTGTGGGCAGGATGCCTTTTACCGTTATTTTTGGCAGCCGCCACCCCCACGGATTCGATTCCGGAGAAAAAAGCAGATACGACGAAACCCTGGAAATACACGGGACGATATGCCATAATGCTGAACCAAATCAGCTTTCAAAACTGGGCTGCCGGAGGCGAAAGTTCCCTGTCGGGAAGGGCTTCGGTGGATTATCACCTCGTTTACAAAAAGGATAAATTTTCGTTCGACCATTCGGCCCATTTGGCCTATGGCATGGTCGGTTATTTCCACAAAAGAGTACAAAAAACAGATGACAAAATCGACCTCCTGTTTGGGGTGTCCAGCCAGTTTTCCAAAAAATGGTACTTTACCAGCATCGTTTCTTTCAAAACCCAATTTTCCAAAGGATATAAAAACCCGGATTTTACCCATGAAATTTCCGATTTTATGGCTCCCGGATACCTGACCGTATCCATTGGATTCCGGTACAAAGCCAAAAAGAATTTCGAGCTTTTTATGAGTCCCCTGGCGGGCAAAGTAACTTTTGTACTCAACCAATACCTGGCCAACCAAGGCGCATACGGGGTAAAAAAAGCAGTGACGGACTCCTTGGGGAATGTACTCATTCCCGGAGAACGGACTGCCGGTCAGCTCGGCATCAATATCCTGAGCAGTTACCAGGCTTCTATTATGAAAAACATTCTCTTTAAGACACGGATCAACCTTTACAATAATTACCTTGAAGAGGAGCCTTCCAAACGGTGGCAGATCGATATGGACTGGAACAACGAGTTGTCATTCAAGATTAACAAATATTTTTCCACTATTTTTTTGGTGCAGTTAAAATACGACCCGAATGCCCTCTTTCCGGTGTACGATGACAACCATGAGGTGATCGACCAAAAAAGCAAATTGCAATGGAAACAGTCGCTCGGCGTAAGCTTTTTATACAGCATTCAATAACACAAGGTGTTTTCCAGTTTTTTTTATCTTTGAGAATTCTTTAAAACAACAAAAAATAAAATTATGAAAATAGTCATGGTAGGCACAGGATACGTCGGATTGGTAACCGGCTCCTGTTTTGCCGAAGTGGGCATCGATGTTACCTGTGTGGATATCGATCAGCAAAAGATCGAAAACCTGAACAAAGGCATATTACCGATTTACGAACCCGGCTTAGAAGAGCTGGTGAAAAGAAATACTGAAAAAGGCCGGTTGAAATTCAGCACCCGTCTGGCAGAGAACCTGGAAGGTGCCGATGTGGTTTTCGGTGCGGTGGGCACCCCACCGGACGAAGACGGCAGTGCCGACCTGAAATATGTGTTGGCAGTGGCGCGTGAAGTGGGCCAAAACATGAACAATTACCTGCTCATGGTCACCAAAAGTACCGTACCGGTGGGGACAGCCGAAAAAGTCAGGGCAGCCATTCAGCAGGAATTGGACAAACGGGGTGTGGATATCCCTTTTGACGTGGCCTCCAACCCCGAATTCCTGAAAGAAGGAGCCGCCGTGGACGACTTCTTAAAACCTGACCGTATTGTGGTGGGGGTGGATTCGGAGAAAGCCAAAAAAATTATGGACCGGTTGTATAAACCCTTTACCATGAACGGCCACCCGGTAATTTTTATGGATATTGTTTCGGCCGAAATGACCAAATATGCTGCCAATGCCATGTTGGCTACCAAGATCAGTTTTATGAACGACATTGCCAACCTGTGTGAAATTGTGGGTGCCGATGTGAATGCCGTACGGAAAGGCATCGGTTCAGACCGCCGTATCGGCCCCTATTTTATTTACCCCGGTACGGGTTATGGCGGCTCCTGTTTCCCCAAAGATGTGAAAGCCCTTATCCGGACGGCAGATGAACACGGATACGACATGGAAGTGCTGAAAGCGGTGGAAAATGTGAACGAAAGACAGAAAAGCGTATTATTTGCCAAAGCCAAAACCTATTTTAACGGCGAATTAAAGGGAAAAACATTTGCCCTCTGGGGCCTTGCCTTTAAACCGCAAACCGATGACATGCGGGAAGCCCCTTCGTTGGTGATTATTCAAAAACTACTGGAAGCCGGCGCCAAAGTAAAAGCTTATGACCCCGTAGCCATGAAAGAAGCCAAACGTATTTTGGGTGATTCGGTGGAACTGATTGAAGACCAATATGAAGTGCTTATTGATGCCGACGGTCTTTTTGTGGTCACCGAATGGCCCGAGTTCAAGTTCCCGAACCTGAAAATTCTGGACCGGCTCCTCAAAGGCAAAGTTATTTTTGACGGACGGAATATTTACAACCCCGAAGACATGGCCGAAGCGGGTTTTGATTACTTCGGCATTGGACGAAACAACAAGAAAATATCATTTTAAACCGATAAAATCCCGGACTTTTTTCATTGTATCCGGGATTTTTTTTAAACAGACCCCCTATGAAAAGGATTTTAGTAACCGGTGGCGCCGGATTTATCGGATCGCATCTGTGCAAACGACTGCTGGATGATGGAAACGAAGTGATTTCGTTGGACAACTATTTTACCGGACAAAAACAAAACATTGTTCCCCTCATGGACAATCCTTTTTTCGAAGTGGTACGCCATGATGTGACCAGTCCTTATTTTGTAGAAGTGGATGAAATCTTCAACCTGGCTTGTCCGGCCTCTCCCGTTCACTACCAGTACAATCCCATCAAAACGGTAAAAACATCGGTAATGGGTGCCATCAACATGCTGGGACTGGCCAAACGGGTACGTGCCAAAATTTTGCAGGCTTCCACCAGCGAAGTTTACGGCGACCCGCAAGTTCACCCCCAAACCGAAGATTACTGGGGTCATGTCAACCCCATTGGATTGCGTTCCTGTTACGACGAAGGAAAAAGGGTGGCCGAAACATTGTTTATGAACTACCACCACCAAAACAATGTAAAAATAAAAATCATCCGCATATTCAACACCTACGGTCCCAATATGCACCCGCACGACGGGAGGGTGGTTTCCAACTTTATCATGCAAGCGCTGAAAGGACAAAACATCACCATATACGGTGATGGACAACAAACACGAAGTTTTCAATATGTGGATGACCTGGTGGAAGGCATGTTGAAAATGATGGCCACCGGCGACGACTTCACCGGACCGGTCAACATCGGTAATCCCGGGGAATTTACCATCCTGGAACTGGCCGAAAAAGTGATCGACATGACAGGAAGCAAATCAAAAATTGTGTATCAACCGCTTCCTTCGGATGATCCCATGCAACGTAAACCCGACATAACGTTGGCAAAAAACAAACTCGGCTGGGAACCCAAAATCCCTTTGGAAGAAGGTTTGAAAAAAACCATTGCCTATTTTGAAGACCTCATCCGGAAAAACAAAGACATTTAAATGAAACAGGTTCTTATTACAGGAAGCAAAGGACAGCTCGGATCGGAAATCCGCCAAAGGGCCTCGCGTTATCCCGGTTTTTCGTTTGTATTTACCGATGTGGAAGAACTGGATTTGACCGATGAAATGTCCATTGTTGATTTTTTTGAAAAAAACCGGTTTGATTATTGCATTAATTGTGCCGCCTACACAGCTGTGGACAAAGCCGAGGATGAACATGACCTTGCCCGGTTGATCAATGTTACCGCCACCGAATATCTTGCTCGTACCTGTGCAGCCCACAACACTTTTCTGATACACATCTCCACCGATTATGTTTTTGATGGAAAAAACTACCGGCCTTATGTGGAAACCGACCCTCCTTCGCCCGATTCGTATTACGGACTGACCAAGTTACAGGGGGAAAAAGCCCTGACACAACACACTTCAAAAGGGCTTATCATTCGGACCTCGTGGCTCTACTCGGCATACGGAAACAATTTTGTAAAAACCATGCTTCGCCTTGGCAAATCACGTGAAAGGCTCGGTGTGGTAGCCGATCAAGTAGGAACGCCCACCTATGCGGGTGACCTGGCAGAAGCCATCCTCGATATTTTAAAAAAAGGCAGTTTCCCGGAAAAGGTAGAAATCTATCATTACAGCAACGAAGGTGCCATCAGCTGGTACGATTTTGCACAGGCCATCATGCGCGAGACCGGACGAGCCTGCCACATTGACGCCATTGCTTCCAAGGATTTTCCGGCAAAAGCACCACGCCCGTTTTACAGTGTGCTCAACAAAGCCAAAATAAAACAAACTTTCCGTTTGGAGATCCCTTATTGGCTTGATAGCCTGAAAAAAGTGCTGAAACAATTGGAATAAGAAAACGGTCATTGCATTTGGCCGGATTTTTGCCATTCATCCGGGTACTGAAAAACCTGACAAAAAATCAACATATAATAAATTTAAAAAAGATAAAGCCATGAAAACACCGATAGACCAAACGGTATTGGACAAAGCCAACCAATGGCTTTCCGGTGCCTATGATGAAGAAACCAAACAAGCCGTTCGTGAAATGCTGGAAAACAATCCGGAGGAACTCATCGAATCGTTTTACCGCGACCTGGAATTCGGAACAGGCGGCCTTCGCGGCATCATGGGGGTCGGATCGAACCGAATGAACAAATACACGGTGGGCATGGCCACCCAGGGATTTTCCAATTATCTGAAAGCCCATTTTCCGGGCCGGCAAATCAGCGTGGTGGTAGCCCACGACTCAAGAAACAACAGCCGGTTTTTCGCACAAGTCACCGCTAACATTTTCAGTGCCAACGGTATTAAGGTCTATCTTTTCGACGATTTGCGGCCCACGCCGGAACTGTCGTTTGCCATCCGCCATCTGCAGTGCCAGGGCGGAATCATGATCACCGCATCGCATAATCCCAAAGAGTACAACGGTTACAAAGCCTATTGGGAAGATGGCGGCCAGCTCATCAGCCCGCACGATAAAAACGTGATTTCCGAAGTGAAGAAAATTTCGGGAGTGGATGATCTGGATTTTGACGGAAACCCGGAACTTATCGAAACCATTGGCGAAGCAGTGGACAAAGCTTATCTCGAAAAAGTAAAAAGCCTTTCGCTGTCGCCCGATGTCATCCGCCGGCAGAAGGCACTGCGCATTGTTTATACTCCGCTGCACGGCACCGGGATTAAGCTGGTGCCAAAATCTTTGGAAAATTTCGGGTTCACCAACGTACACATCGTGAAAGAACAAGCCGAACCCGATGGCAACTTTCCCACGGTGGTTTCGCCCAATCCGGAAGAGCCGGCAGCACTGGAACTGGCCATAGCCAAAGCCAAGGAAATCAAAGCCGACCTGGTGATGGCCACCGACCCCGATGGAGACCGTGTGGGCATTGCCGTACGCCACGGCGATGATTTTGTTTTGCTCAACGGAAACCAGGCTGCTTCGCTGCTCATCCATTACCTGTTACACCAATGGTCGGAAAAGAATAAACTAACGGGAAAAGAGTTTATTGTAAAAACCATTGTCACTTCCGAACTGCTTTTTGACCTGGCCGAGAAATACGGTGTGGAACATTACGATGTGCTGACGGGTTTTAAATATATTGCTGACATCATCAAACGGTTTGAAGGAGAAAAAACGTTTATCGGCGGCGGTGAAGAAAGTTACGGCTATCTGGTGGGCGATTTTGTCCGTGACAAAGATGCCGTGATCTCGTGTTCGATGATTGCCGAAACGGCTGCCTGGGCTGCCGACCAAGGCACCAGCCTGTACGAAATGCTGAAAGATCTGTACCTGGAATTCGGATTTTACAAAGAAAAATTGGTTTCCATTGTCCGCAAAGGAAAAGCAGGCGCCGAAGAAATCCGGAAAATCATGGATGATTTTCGTGCCCATCCGCCTAAATCGTTGGGCGGTTCGCCGGTGGTACGCATCAAAGACTATTTGACACAAACCGACCACGACCTGCAAGCCGGCAACACTGCCCCCATCGACTTGCCACAATCCAATGTCTTGCAATTTTTTACCGAAAACGGGTCCAAAGTAAGCGTCCGGCCTTCGGGAACAGAGCCCAAAATCAAATTTTATTTCGGAATGAAAGATACATTGGAACGTAAAGAAGATTTCGACAAGGTAAACGCTTTGCTGGAAGAAAAAATCGATGGGATTATCCGTGAATTAAAGTTGAAATAGGACGCGCACAAGCAGACAGACACTGGCACAAGCAGACACTGGCACAAGCGGATGCTTGCGCCAGTAGTGGCAAGCTTGCGCCAGTACCGGGCAGCGATGGCAGTGGCAGCCCGCGGACGACGGGAGCTTGGTTTTTGCAGGAAGGCGGAGGCTGACGTGAGGAAGCCCACGCACTGACAGGCAAAACCTGCTGCCGGCAACGTGGCTATAACGGACAGCGCGGCCGCCCGCCCCCTCCTCTGCCGGACAAACACGAACATGTGGTAAAAAGAGTGTATTTTTGCACAAAATTTTTGAACTATGAGCAACGAACTACCCGATGTCACACTGAAACGGCCTGTTTTGGAAATGCTGACGGTGGCCAACGAATATTGTTATTATTTTGAGCACCTTGCCAAAAAAAGCCACACGGAAATTCTGGAATTTGTATCGCGTATTGCGCCTTTGTTGTATTTGAAAGGGAGTTTGGTTCCCGCTTTGGAAGTGGAAAATCCGGAGGCCAACGAACGGTTCGTAACGCCGGAAGAGTGGGAAAACCTGTTTTACAGCCTGCGTGAGGCTTTTGGCAAGTATGATGAGTTTTGGCTGATCGACCCGCAATATATTAATGAAAACGAACCGTTGAAAGCCAGTTTGTCGGAAAACCTGACGGACATTTACCAGGACATGAAAGATTTTGTGCTGTTGTATCAGCGTAACACTTATGCCGCCCGGCAAAATGCGGTCCATGAAATCCGCAGGCTTTTTGCATCACACTGGGGATACCGCATCACCAACATCCTACCCAAGGTACACCATTTGCTTTACGAGGAAGATACGGATACCCTGCCTTTTATGCAATCGTTGGACATGTTTTAACCGAAAGCATCGAATACCGTGAACAAGGTATTTTTTGGTTTGGGAAAAGGGGCGTAATTTGCACATCAAACGGAAGAGGATATGAACCTGGCGGAGTTGAAGACCGGAGAAAAAGCCATTATTACAAAAGTACGGGGACGCGGTGCCTTCCGCAAACGCATCATAGAAATGGGGTTTGTGGTGGGGAAGCAGGTGATTGTTGTGAAAAACGCCCCGTTGAAAGATCCGGTGGAATACAACATCATGGGATATGAAGTTTCGTTGCGGCGCAGCGAAGCGGCCCTGGTAGAGGTCACCAAAGACCTGCATTTTACCGGAAAAGACAATAAATTCAGAGGAACATTTGAAACGGAAGAAACCCCTGTGTTACGGCCGGCAGCAGCCCGCAGCAAAGTGATTAACGTGGCATTGGTGGGAAATCCCAATTGCGGTAAGACCACCATTTTTAATTACGCTTCGCATTCAAAAGAAAAAGTGGGAAATTACGGTGGGGTGACTATTGATGCCAAGGAAGCCGTTTTTGTACACCGCGGTTATACTTTTAAGCTGGTGGATCTGCCGGGAACATATTCCATTACCAGCTATACCCCCGAAGAACTTTATGTCCGCGACCACATTGTGAATGAGTTGCCCGACATTATCCTGAATGTGGTAGATACTTCCAACCTGGAACGTAACCTGTACCTGACCACACAGCTCATCGACATGGATATGAAGGTGGTTATTGCACTGAACATGTGGGATGAATTTCTGGAAAAGGGCGACCGGCTGGATTATGAATCCCTCTCGAAAATGTTGGGAATCCCCATGGTGCACACGGTGGGATCGAAAGGAAAAGGCATCGGGAAACTTTTCAACAAACTCATTGATGTTTACGAAGACAAAGAACCTACAGTAAGGCATATTCACATCAATTACGGCCACCTGATTGAAGACGCCATAAAAAAACTGCAGGTATTGATCAACCATCCCGGCAATGTAGCCCTCACAGCCAAAATATCCCCGCGTTATCTCTCTCTGAAATTACTGGAAAGGGATGCGCAGGAAATCAAGCGAGTGAAAAAATATTGTGTGAATGCGGAGGATATCCTGGCCCTTGCCGAAAAAGAAGCCCTCCATATCGAAAAACAGCGCAACGAAACCATGGAGACCATCATCACCGATGCCAAATATGGTTTTATCGAAGGGGCTTTACGCGAAACCTTGACACCGGCCGAGAAAAAAGACCGTATCACCATGAGCCGCATCATCGATACGGTGGTTACAGGAAAACTGTTGAGTTATCCCATTTTTTTGTTTGCCATGTGGGTTACTTTTCAGGCCACTTTTTACCTCGGCGATTATCCCATGCAATGGATCACCATGGGGGTCAACGCTTTGGGTAAGCTGTTTACCCACATTCTTCCGGCCGGGGCTTTTCGCGACCTCATTGTGGATGGCATTATCGGGGGCGTGGGCGGCGTCATTGTCTTTTTGCCCAATATTTTAATTCTCTTTTTCTTCATTACCCTCATGGAAGCGTCGGGATATATGGCCCGCGTAGCTTTTATCGTGGACAAGCTGATGCACAAAATCGGGTTGCACGGCAAATCCTTTGTACCGATGCTCATGGGTTTCGGTTGCAATGTACCGGCCATTATGGCCACCCGCACCATCGAAAACAAAAACGACCGGTTGGTGACCATGCTCATCATTCCATTCATGTCGTGCAGCGCCCGGTATCCGGTTTACATATTGATTATCAGCGCCTTTTTCCCCTCTTATCAGGGAACCATTTTGTTCGGGATTTATCTGTTCGGTATTTTCCTGGCCGGTTTGGTTGCCTGGATTTTCAAAAAAACCATTTTTAAAGCCACCACCATTCCGTTTGTTATGGAGCTCCCCCCCTACCGGATGCCCCGTTTGACCTCGGTGTTGAAACAGACCTGGTTTAAGGGAGAAATGTATTTGCGGAAAATGGGTACCACCATTTTACTGGCATCCATGATTATATGGGCCATGGGCTATTTCCCGCTGGGGAAAAAATATGAAGCGGCTTACAGGCAAAAAGTGGAGCAGGTAAACAAAAAGACCCTTTCCGTATTACAATCGCACACATTAGCCCCGGCACAAATCAAACGTCTGGAAAAGCAGCGGGATGAAAAAATCCGTCTGCTCAAAAGTGCTTTGGCTGCCCAAAAACAGGAAAATTCGGTTATCGGCCGCATCGGGCATTTTGTGGAACCGGTGATTCGTCCGTTGGGATTCGACTGGAAAATGGGGGTTAGCCTGATAGCGGGCGGAGCAGCCAAAGAAGTGGTTATTTCCACCATGGGCGTGCTTTACCCTCCCTCAACGGGTAAAACCGGTGATGAGAGCCTGGCACAACGGCTCAGGGACCAGGTATACACATCAGGCCCCAAAAAAGGGCAAAAAATCTTTACCCCGTTGGTCGCCATGGCTTTCATGCTTTTTATCCTGATCTATTTTCCTTGTATTGCCGTGGTGGCAGCCATCAAAAACGAAACAGGCCAATGGAAATGGTCGTTGTTCCTTGCAGCTTACACTACCACGTTGGCATGGATTGTGGCTTTTATCGTTTACCAGGCAGGCAGCTTATTGGGATTTTAATCCGGAAATTGTACCGGATTTTCTAAGCTGAAATTCCATACACAAATTTTTATTGTTACACACCTTGCAAACCGCCATTTTTCTTTACTTTTGATTCATATTAAAAATGGCACCTGCTTAAAAATATGTTTCATCTTTTTCCTGCCGGCAAGAAAAAATCGAACCAAACGGTCTATGTGGCTTCCGGACAGGTAGTGTGTGGACAAAAAGGAGAAACATTGGTTTCCACCCCATTGGGAAGTTGCATTGCTTTGATGGCATACGACCCTTACCGGCAGGTTGGGGGAATGGCCCACATCATGTTGCCCGGCCAACCACCGCCCAAAGAGCAAAGCGGGAAAAACAAATATGCCCGACAAGCCATTGAATCTCTCCTGAGTAAAATCTATACCCTGGGAGCTACCGAAAACCAAACGGCCATTTGTGTTGTTGGCGGAGCCAATGTTTTACGCAAACCAAACGACATTATCGCCATCCCTTTAATTTTAAACGTACTGGAAATCATAAAACAAAGAAGATTATCCCTCGTGGCTGCCTCCCTGGGAGGATATGAACGGCGTACTGCCGGACTCCAACTTTCCACCGGAAACGTTTGGTACACCGTCGGAGAAAGTGGAATGAAAACATTATGGCAATTTACCCTAACGTCTAAGGAGAAACACAGTACCGTAAATCAACCGGTTAAAAATATAATTTATTAAAAAACACGATCAACGGCAACAGCCTTATGATGAGCAACTGGAATCAAACAAAGGAACAACTTTTAAAAGAGATTGAAAAGCTGAAGCAAAAAGCTGAGGCAGCGGTCAAACTGGAAAAAGCTTTAAAAGCTGCCAACCGGCAACTGCAGGAAGACAAAGCCATTATCAGCCGCAACCACGCCCTGATGCGCTCTATCATGGACAGTCCGGTGGGCATGATCATTTTTGCTTTGGACAAAAACTACCGGTACCTTGCCTTTACTTCGAGCCACCGGCAAATCATGAAACAGATTTGGGGAGTCGATATCCGTGAAGGCATGAACATGCTGGAAGTCATCAGCTATCCGGAAGACCGCGTAAAGGCCCAACGGAATTTTGACCGGGCGTTGCGCGGCGAGCACCTTGTATTTGAAGAAGAATATGGCGACGAACAGTTGCTCCGCTCCTACTGGGAAAACCGTTACTCCCCCATTTTTAACGAACAAAACGAGATTATCGGTGTTTCCGTTTTTGTTACCGACATTTCGGAACGTAAATTAGCCCAACAAAAACTGGAGGCTTCGGTGCAGCAGCTCACAGCTACCGTACAGCAACTCTCGGCCACCGAACAACAACTTATTGCCGCCAACCAGCAGCTGGCCTCCACCGAACAACAACTCCGGGCCGCCAACCAACAGTTAGAAGCCTTTAACCAACAGCTCGCCGCCAGCAACAAGCTCATCGAGCAGGAAAAAAATTTCGTGGAAAATTTACTGGAAACGGCCCCTTCATTTATCACCGTTCTGAATATCGATGGAAACATATCCCTCTTTAACCGTTTTGCTGAAAAACTGACCGGCTATTCCAAAGAGGAAGTTGCCGGAAAAAACTGGTTTGATTTGTTTATCCCCCAAAAAGAAAAAGACCAAATCACGGAAGTCTTTTCACAGGTATTACAGAACATGCCGGAATATGCCTCTTACGAAAATCCCATAATACTTAAAAACGGTGATGAGCGCATTATTGAGTGGAGCAATACCGTATTGAAAGACGAAAACGGTAAATTAACCGGTTTGATGAGCATTGGTAATGACATCACCGAAAAACGGCTGACCGAAACCGCTTTACGGCAAAACCAAGCCTGGCTGACCACCCTGATCAATGCCACACCCGATATCATTTGTTTTAAAGATGGCCAAGGCCGGTGGCTCATTGCCAACGAAGCCGATTTGGCTCTCTTCGAACTAAAAGATGTGGATTATTTCGGAAAAACCGATGCCGAGCTGGCAGCCTACACCCATCCACTTTACAAGGAATCCTTCCTCCGGTGCATGCAATCGGATGAAAAAGCCTGGAAAGCAAAAGGCATCTCCATCATGGAAGAAGCCATTGAGAAACCCAACGGAGAGACCATTTTCCTTGAAACCATCAAAGTACCTGTTTTTGACGACAATGGAAACCGTACCGGTCTGGTAGTCCTCGGCAGGGATGTTACCCGCCGCAAAAACATGGAAGATGCCTTGATCAAAAGCGAGGAAAAAATGAACACCATTCTGGAGAGTTCGCCTGTGGGGATTTATGTACTGGATGATGAAGGAAAATTTATTTATATCAACAAAGCCATTTCGGAAATTACAGGATATGCCAAGCAGGAAATCATTGGCCATTCGTTCCTCGAATTTCTTGACGAAGAAAGCAAAGATTTGGTCGTTGCCCGTTACAGGGAGAGAATTGCCGGTAAGCAACCGCCCTCCTCTTATCGTATAGGTATTATTATCAAAAACGGGGAAAAACGCACCATACAAATCAATGCTTCCCGTGTAACCGACCCATCCGGACGCAACCAGGTGGTGGCCTACATGGAAGATGTCACGGAAAAAAGCAAAAACGAACAATTGCAACAATTTTTGTATGAAATCTCCAAAATATCCATTAAAAACATTTCGTTGCACGATTATCTTGCCAAGATTCGCCTAAAACTAACCAAGCTGATCAATGCGGATAATTTTTATGTGGCCTTGTACGATGCCGCCACGGATACATACGGTTTTCCGTACCATACCGACCAATTCGACCGCTTTGATGAAGAAACCCGTGTCAACTTAAAAGGCACCATCACCGATTATGTGAGGAGAACCGGAAAAGCCCATTTCAATACATTGGAAACCGAAAAAGAATTGACTAAAAATGAACTCATCACGCCCAAAGGCACACCGGCGGCCGTTTGGCTGGGGGCACCGCTCATCAACAGCGAAACCGGAGAAGCCATGGGAACGTTGGCAGTACAAGACTACCATGACCAAAATACTTATTCACCCAAAGACCTGGAACTGTTGGAAATTGTGGCTTACAACATCGGCGTTTTTATCGACCGGGTAAAAACCATGGAAGAACTGAAAAAGGCAAAAGAAAAAGCGGAAGAAAGCGACCGGTTAAAGTCGGCTTTTCTGGCCAACATGAGCCATGAAATCCGTACGCCCATGAACGGTATCCTCGGTTTTACTTCGTTGCTCGAAGAAGCCAGCTTCACTGGTGAAGAGAAAGCCCTATTCATTGAAAACATCAAAAAAAGCGGACAACGGCTTTTGGATACGGTAAACGACATCATTGACATCTCCAAAATAGAAACCGGACAGGTGGTGCTGGTAAAGCAACAGGTCAACATAAAAGAACAGGTGGAGAATTTCTGCCGGTTTTTTCAGCTTGAAGCCAAATCAAAAGAAGTTGCGCTGCTCTGCGATACCCCGGACGTAGATGGGAAACCACTGACTTTGGAAACCGATCCGGTAAAATTCGGTTCCGTTTTGTCAAACTTGATGAAAAACGCCATAAAATTTACCGACCGGGGCAGCATACGTGTGGGTTACGCACCGGTAAAAGAAAACGGGCGGAAAATGGTCCGGTTTTATGTCAAAGACACCGGCATTGGCATTCCAACCGGGCGGTTAGAAGCGATATTCAACCGGTTTGAACAAGCTGACAGCAGCAACACACGTGCCTTTGAAGGTTCGGGACTTGGATTGGCCATTTCCAAATCGTATGTGGAAATGATGGGCGGCAGGATTTGGGTGGAATCTACCGAGGGCCAAGGTTCCCAATTTTATTTTACGTTGCCTTTCGGCCAAAAACAACCGCCAGCTCCCCTACGGAAAGCCGGTCATACTCCGGAACCTGGTGAAATGCAGGTTCCCCCTTTAAAAATACTCATCGTGGAAGACGACCTGGCAAGCCGCGAACTGCTCACCATCATCCTGAAAGGAATCAGCAAAGAAATGCTCTTTGCCTCTGAAGGGGAACACGCCGTTGCACTGTGCCGGCAACAGCCTGACATTGATGTGATCCTTATGGACATCCGGCTACCGGGTATGGACGGGTACGAAATCACCAAAGCCATTCGGGCATTCAACCGGGAGGTTATTATCATTGCACAAACGGCTTATGCCCTTTCGGGCGACAACGAAAAAGCCGTTTTGGCCGGATGCGATGACTATATCCCGAAACCTTTGAATAAAAACAGGCTGTTGTCGAAAATACGGAAACTGTATCTCGAAAAGCATCAATAACGCAACATTTACATACAAATAACATTCACCGGATAATGATGACAGAAACAGCCTCCCGGCACACACCAAACCCGCTAAAAATTAGCCCCGGGAGAACATTTTTCTTATAAATGATAAAAAATTTTCTATTTTTGAAAAACCATTAAACACTTCGCATTATGCAAATGATCGACAAGAAACAGTTTATGGATAATTTTCAGTATTTCGATAATGAGGTCATATTGGAGATTATCAACATTTTCATTGACGAATATCCGGAACGGATGGAAACCCTGAAAAAAAATATTGCCGATAAAGATTTTGACCAGCTTAAATTCAATGCCCACAGTTTAAAAGGGGTGGTAGCTAATTTTGTGGCTCCCGAGGTACAAGAATTAGCACGCCAATTGGAACTCAAAGGGGCCCATAAAGACCTCACCGATGCTGAGAAAATTTATCGGGAGTTGAAGGAAAAGGCGGACATCGTTGTGGAAGAATTAAACGAACTGAAGAAAAATTTCGAGTAAACAGGCTCCATTTTACTGCTTCAAAAGGGGGAAAAAGAAATTTTCCCCATCCTTTTTGATTTTCAGCAGGTAATACCCTGACGCAAGAAAAGACACGTTCATTTTTCCAGGTTGGATATTTTCTTTTTGCATTATCCTCAAACCGTTTAGATTAAAGATTTCCATCATTACCTGGCCGGCTTCTGCCGGAAAGTCAATCGTCAAATCATTTTCCACCGGATTGGGAAAAATTTGAAAAGCCCTTTTTACCACAGGCTTTACCCCTGTTACATTTTGCTGATCAGAAAGCCAAAGCCAGGCTTTTCCGAAAGCCTCACGCCAAAGTTTTTCATTGTGCTGTCCGCCGGGAACCACCTTGGTGGAAATATTCTCATTGGCAAAACCTGCCGATAACAAACTGTCTTTCATGGCCATCATATCCGGTACCATTTCAGTACTTTCATTTCCACCGCAGAGCAGGTAAAGCCGAATTTGTTGTTTTGCCGGATGCATCCGGACAAACCGCCACACACTGTCGGAAAACCAAAAAGAAGGCGAAAAAATACCCGCCATACCAAAAACATCCTGATATTTTAAAGCAGCATAAAAAGAAAGCAGGCCACCGAGAGAACTGCCCATAATGGCCGTGTGTTTGCGATCCGGCAGGGTACGAAAAGCGCTGTCCACGTATGGCTTCAGTGTCTCCACAATAAAACGTGTGTAAAGTTTTCCTTCGCCGCCACCGTACTGGGGATTGATCCAGGGTGTTAGTTCATCGATACGCCGCGAACCGCCGTTATCAATTCCAATAACAATCGGTATTTTTTTCCCATCCAAATAGAAGCGGTTCAATGTTTCATCCACCTGCCATTCACCGGCAAAAGCGGTGTTGTCATCAAAAAGGTTTTGTCCATCATGCATGTAAAGAACCGGATAGGCATCAGATCCCAAATAATAATCGGGCGGCAAATAAATCCAAATACGCCGGTAACGGTTCAACTGCGGAATAAAAAAAGCTTTGGAAAGAATGTGTACATTGGTATCAGCCGTGCTGTTCTCTCCCCCACCGGAAAGCATGTCGGCCCAATTCATTATTTTCAGGTGCAACGTGTCCTGGTTTCCAAAAACAAACTGCCTGTTGGCCAATTCTTCACCGGAAGCCCCTTTTTCAACGGTCTCCCAGCTACCGCGGGTAAATTTAAATTGAATGGCAGTACCTTCGGGCCTCGCTGTTAAGGTTATCCGGTAAACACCCAGGGTATCTTTCGTAAGCCGGTAGTCCGGATCGCCCGGATTCCAGCCGTTGAAATCGCCTGCCACATAAACCGGCGCATTTTCAGGCGTAGAAACAGGTACCGAATCCACGCAAAGCGTCACCTGTCCGGAGACATATCCCGTAAAGAGCATAAGGGGAAACAATAAAATTAGTTTCATGATTTTTCAATTTTTTGTTGAAGATGTACATCATCCCACAACATTACATTTTTCCTTTGAATGAAAAAGCCGCACCAGGGCGGCTTTTTCGACAAGCTGAATTGTCCGGAAATACTTTTAATCAATATATTTTAATTCACGCAATGTTTCTTCCACCAAACGGTAACTGCGTTCAATATCATGATCCAGTCCCACCGAAAAACGGACCAGTCCGGGAGAAAGTCCCATTTCCCTTTGCAATGCTTCGGGTACTTCCGAAGAAGTACTCTTTCCGGAGTTGGAGAACAAGGTCTTAAAGTAGCCCAGACTCACCGCATGATACCCCACCCCTTTTTGTTGCATCCGTTCCATAAAGGGGGCTGCCCGTTCGGCCGTTTCCAAATCAATGGCAATCATTCCGCCAAAACCGAAGTCAGGATTCATGAGTTCTTTCATCAACTCGTGTTGCGGATGTTCGGGCAAACCGGGATAAATGTGCTTCAATCCGATCTCTTTGAACTTTAGAGCCATGAACAGGGCATTTTGACTGTGTTTTTGCATACGGATATGTAAAGTAGCAAGATTTTTCAGAATATTGGCCGACCGCAACGGATCCAGAACCGGCCCGAGTAACATGGCCGTACCGTCATTCACATTGCTAATGGCATCAATAAAATCTTTGGAAGCGCAGATGGCTCCGGCTACCGCATCATTTTTACCATTGATGAATTTGGTCATACTGTACACCACTATATCGGCTCCGAGGCGGGCCGGCGAAAAGATCATGGGCGTAAAGGTATTATCTACTACGAGTTGTATACCGTGCGCACGTGTTATTCTGGCAAGGGCAGGAATATCGGATATCTGCAGCATGGGATTGGTCATCGACTCGGTGTAAAGCACCTTGGTATTTGGCCGGATGGCCCTTTTTATGCTTTCCAGATCGGTGATATTCACAAAAGTCACCTCAATATTGAATTTTTTTAAATAGTTGGCCAGGAAAGCATAAGTACCGCCATAAGTGGTGATGCTGGTAATGATATGATCGCCTGTATTGCACAATTGCAGCAAAGTGGTGGTAATGGCAGCCATTCCCGAACCGGTCACCCAGGCCATCTCGGTACCTTCCATGGCAGCGAGGGCTTCCGAAAGATAACGGTTGGTAGGATTCCAGTGGCGCGAATAGAGGAAACAACCTTCGCTTTCTCCGTGAAAGGTTTTGATCATTTCTTCTTCGGTCATAAAAGTAAAAGTGGCCGAATCGGTAATGGACGGATTTACCCCACCGAATTCACCGAATTGCTCCAGTTTTTGTATGGCAGTTGCCGGGTCAAAAGTTTTATCCATGGTTATGCTTTTATCAGGTTAATTTTTTGCAAATTTAATGATTCAATGGGTCGGGAACAAAATTTTATGAAATTCGCAAAGAAATGTTAAATTTTATCATTTTTTTTGTGGTTTTTAGCCGGTTACCGGCAGAAATGACATTTTTTAACAGGTTCCGGGCATGCCGGCCGGAAGACAGGAAAATGGATAGTGGGCCAAGCAATAAACCCAATGGCGCAGCGTAGAACTTGTCACAAAGTAAGAGGGGAAACTATTTTCCGTTGCCTTTTTTTGTATTTTGGCCCACTGAAAAAAGAGATTATGAAATTTACAGCTGAACAGATTGCCATGGCATTAAACGGCACGGTGGAGGGAGATCCAAAAGCAGAAGTGTCCACGCTGTCGAAGATTGAAGAAGGGAAACCGGGCAGCCTGAGTTTTTTGGCCAATCCGGCTTATACCAAATACATATACACCACACGGGCCGACATCATCATCGTCAACGAAGATTTTAAACCCGAAAAACCGGTCCATACCACGTTAATCCGGGTGAAGAATGCTTATTCCGCTTTTACCGATCTGCTGACCCTGTATGCCCAATCGAAGGAAAACAAACAAGGCGTTTCGGAAAAGGCAAGTATCGCTCCCACGGCACAAATAGGTAAAAATGTATATATCGCCGATTTTGTGGTTATTGGAGACCATACCATCATCGGGGATGAAGCAAAGATTTATGCTCACACGGTCATTGGTGACCATTGTAGCATCGGGGCCCATACCACTTTATACTCTGCTGTAAAAATTTACGACGAATGTATTATCGGCAACCATTGCCGCCTGCATGCAGGGGTTGTCATCGGTTCCGACGGGTTCGGTTTTGCCCCGGTGGAAGATGGCAAATACAAAAAAATCCCGCAAATTGGCAATGTGGTGGTGGAAGACGATGTGGAGATTGGCAGCAACACCACCATCGACCGGGCTACACTGGGTTCCACCATCATCAGGAAAGGGGTTAAGTTAGACAACCTGATTCAGGTGGCTCACAATGTGGAAATTGGCGAAAACACAGTGATTGCCGCCCAGACCGGCATTGCCGGTTCCACAAAAATAGGCAAAAACTGTATGATTGGGGGGCAAGTAGGCATTGTAGGACATATAACCATTGCCGATGGTGTAAAAATCCAGGCACAGTCGGGCATAGCAAGAAACATTAAAAAACCGGGAAGTACCTGGGAGGGGTCTCCGGCCTTTCACCTGCCCGATTTTATGCGTTCTTATGTGCATTTTAAAAATTTCAGTTCCATCGTTGAACGCATCACTCAATTGGAGCGACAAATAAATAAAAAGGAATAAATACCTCGCAGCACAGTAAAATCAGGGGCACACAGCAAGAAGAGAGAAAAAAAGTGGCACCAAATAAAAAAAATACTAATTTTGTGCCCAATTATTTAACATTAACATAACATCGTTTTAATGACTGAAAGGCAAACAACCCTGGAAACCCCCGTTTCCATCGAGGGGCAGGGACTTCATACCGGCACCATGGGGACAATGACTTTCCTCCCTGCTCCTGCAAACCATGGAATAAAATTTAAACGTGTTGACCTGAACGGTCATCCGGTGATTGATGCGACCATTGAAAATGTCATCAGTACCGACAGAGGCACCTGTATCGGTACCAATGGCGCTAAAGTTTTTACCATCGAACATGTCATGGCCGCTCTGAGGGGAATGAATATTGACAACGCACTGATTGAGCTGAACATGGAGGAAATCCCCATTAAGGACGGTTCGGCCAAATATTTTGTGGAAGCCATCGAAAAAGCCGGCATCAAAACATTGGACGCCGAAAGAGAATATCTGGAGATTACCGAAAATATCAGGATGGAGATTCCGGAGAAAAAAACCATTATCGAAATCCGTCCCTCTAAACGTTTTTCGCTGAATGTCACCATCGATTTCGAATCAAGGGTCTTGGGTGAACAAACGGCTACCATGGATGATATTGCCGAATTCAAAGATAAAATTTCACCCTGCCGTACTTTTGTGTTTTTGCATGAACTTGAATTCCTGTTAAAAAACAACCTGATCAAGGGGGGTGACCTGAACAATGCCATTGTTTTTGTTAACCATCAGCTTCCCCAGGAAGAGATGGATTATCTGGCCGACCTATTCAAAAAACCAAGGGTAAAAGTCAACGGAAACGGCATTCTGAACAATCTTTCGCTCTATTTCGACAACGAACCGGCAAGGCACAAATTGCTGGACATGGTGGGCGATCTTTTCTTATTGGGAAAACCTTTGAAAGGACACGTTACGGCCTTCCGTCCGGGGCATCATGCCAACACGGAATTTGCCAAATTAATTGCCGAAAAACTTAGCGTTTTGACCAATGATTAAAGAACCACCTTTTGACATTTATGCCGAACCGGTTTATGATATCAACCGGATAAAAAAAACCCTTCCGCACCGCTCCCCGTTTTTATTGGTGGATAAAATCCTTGAAATTTCCAAAGAGCACATTATCGGGTTGAAAAACGTGACCATGAATGAGCCTTTTTTTACAGGGCATTTTCCGGACGAGCCGATCATGCCGGGCGTTTTGCAAATTGAAGCCATGGCACAGGTGGGCGGTATTTTTGTTTTGCAGGACATTCCCGATCCGGAAAAATATTCAACCTATTTTTTAAAAGTCAATAATGTCAGGTTCCGTTCAAAAGTGGTACCCGGTGACACACTGATTTTTTCATTGGAACTGGCAGCGCCCATTAAAAGGGGCATCTGCGACATGCGCGGGAAGGTATTTGTGGGAAATAAACTTGTCATGCAAGGCGATTTGGTGGCACAAGTGGTAAAAAACAAGTAAAAAATGAACCAACCGTTAGCCTACGTTCATCCTCAGGCAAAAATTGCACCCAATGTGGTGATTGAGCCTTTTGTGAATATTGAAAAAAACGTGGAGATAGGAGAAGGTACCTGGATCGGTTCCAATGTTACCATTATGGAAGGCGCCCGTATCGGAAAAAACTGTAAGATATTTCCCGGTGCCGTGATTGCAGCCATTCCGCAGGACTTAAAATTTGCCGGAGAAGAAACCCTTGTAAAAATAGGAGATAATGTGGTCATTAGAGAATTTGTGACCATTAACCGGGGTACCAAAGCCAACTGGGAAACCGTGGTGGGAAACAACTGCCTGCTCATGGCTTATGTCCACATTGCGCATGACTGTATTTTGGGAAACAATGTCATCCTGGCCAATGCCTGTAACCTGGCAGGTCATATAGAGATAGACGATTTTGCCATTATCGGTGGCATGTCGGCTGTACACCAATTTGTTCATATTGGAAAACACAGCATGGTAGGTGGCGGCAGTATGGTGAGCAAAGATGTACCTCCATTTACCAAAGCCGGCAGACACCCCATTTCTTTTGTGGGCGTCAATTCCATTGGCTTGCGTCGACGCGGATACTCGAACGAACAAATCAATTTTATCCATGAGGTGTACCGGAATCTATACCTGAAAGGCCGGAATATTTCGCAGGCAACCGATTACATTGAAACCAATATGCCCATCAACAAAGACAGGGATGAAATCCTGAGCTTTATCGCAAACTCTCAACGAGGCATTATGCGGGGATACCGCAGGGTGAAAGAATAATATTTTCATTTAAAGCATTTAACGATTATGGCAACAACAGCAGATTTCAGAAACGGTTTGGTCATTGAATATAACGGTGAATTGTGGACCATTGTGGAGTTTCAACATGTGAAACCCGGCAAAGGCCCCGCTTTTGTCCGTACCAAGTTAAAAAACGTAAAAACCGGTCGTGTTTTGCCTAACACATTTACTTCCGGAGTAAAAATCAATGTGCAGCGTATCGAAAAAAGAAGCTACCAGTATCTTTATCGCGAAGGAACACAATATCATTTCATGAATACGGAAGACTACGAACAGACTTTTTTAGACGAAGACATGATTCCGGCACCCGACCTTTTAAAAGAAGGGGACCTGGTAACCATTGCCTTTCACGCCGAAACCGATTCGCCGATAGCTTGTGAAATGCCTGCTTACGTTACTTTGGAGGTGGTTTACACCGAACCGGGCGAAAAAGGAAATACGGCCACCAACACTTTTAAAGATGCCAAGCTGGAAACCGGTGCCATTGTCAAAGTACCTCTTTTCATCAACATTGGCGACAAAATCAAAGTAGATACCCGTACCCATGAATATGCCGAGCGGGTCAAAGAATAAGGTTATCACTTTTATGAGCATCATAAAAACCGGAGCAAAACAAACGTTCCGGTTTTTTTTATTCCGGACGGAGCACTTTCTGCGCTCCTTGATACACATCCAGTGCCACTAAGATGGCCATAAAACCCCACACAGGAACCGAAAGTTTATCGGTATCCAAAAAATTATTGAGAAAACCGTGTACATAATAGGTCACCAAACCGAGAGAAATGACCAGGCTCAGCAGCTTTACTTCGGGAATGGCGGAACGTGAATAAAGCGAAAAGCCGAGGTATAACGAGAAACCGAAAAGAGCCAAAACCGAAAGCAAACCAAGAATCCCTTCTTCCGAAAGCGGGCCAAGGTATTCGCTATGGGCTGTTCCCCGGTCACCAAGATTGGTAGAAATGACCGTTCTTTCGCTGGCCAGCTGAAACGGGGCATACACAAACTGATAGGTGCCAGGGCCCCATCCCAACCAGGGACGTTGATCAAACATACGCCATGCCGAAGCCCACCGGTTAATCCTTTCCAGGTTGGAAGCATCCGATGAAATATTGGTCATCGATTGTAAATGCTGTTCCATATTGGTTGAAGAATCCTGCCGGTTTTTTTCCATACGGTCCATCACCGGCTGGTAAAACATAAACCCCAATACCACCAATCCTACACTGCCCAGCAATATCCATCGAAAACGGATACGCAAAAGTACCAGTATCAATACAACACCTGCCACTCCGAGACTTAACCAGGCCGCCCGTGTATACGAAAGCACCACCGCCACAATGTACAGCATAAGAAAAGGGAAAACCGCCAGTTTTTTATAAAACGCAAGTCCGGGATAAAACAAATAACCGGCCAAAACAGGAAGATACATGGCCAAAGCAGCCCCATAGGCCGTATGATCATTGTAAAAAGGCGACATGACCCAGTGTCCCGAATCTTCATCAAAACCATGGGCTGCATGCCGTATCAACGTATAAACAATGACACCGCTCAAAGCCACCATATAAAGCCACAAAAACCGGTGAATGTTTTTTTTATCACGAAACATGACAACGGCCACAAAATAAAAAGGGATCACAAACCATATCCGTGACAACAGATGTTTAAACGAAACCACAGGTAAATGGCTGGTCATGGAGGTTATCAACATCCATAACAAACTGAAATAAATTAGATAAGAAAGCGGATGACGTGCCACTTGGCGGTTATAATGTTGTGTAAGCAACAAGTTTCCGAGAAAAATAATGACCACACCGAACATCAGCGGTTCGGTGGGAACAGACAATGCCGCCCCTATGCGGGGATCATTCACAGTTATGGCCAATGGGGTAAAAAAAGCGATAAAAAGGAGGACCTTATCCAGGGAAACCACGTAATAATACAAGATGATGAGCAACACCGGCAAAGCAAAAAACATCAAGGTTTCTTTTTTGATCAAAAAATAGAAACCACTTGCCACAAAAACCACGACAAGGAGATATAGCGCTGCAACATGTTTGATTTTTACGGACGCCTGCATGTCTATTACCCGTTTTGGAACCGTTGTTTCCTCTCCACAAAAGATATGACCACCAAAGCCAAAACAAAGGCAGCCACCACCGCAACAGCCACAATGAGCCACCGGATGGGATAGGCTTTTTTATCCGGAACATAAGGTCTGGAAACCACATTGGTATAGGTAACTCTTGCCACCGATTTACGGTATTCGTTTTCGTAATTCAGTTTCACCTTCGCATATATTTTGGCTTCCTGTTCCAGCAGATTGATCAATTGTACCAGTTCGCCACCGTATTTCCCCATATTTTCAGCCAACCGTTTGGCCTCTTTCGAATTGACCGCTTCCGGACCGCTTTGCACATTCCGCAAATAGGCCATCATGATTTGTTGCGATTGGTAGTCGTATTCAAAAATCCCTTTTTGCGTCCCCAACTCCCGCAACCGGTTTTTGATGGAATCCATGGTAAAGGTTTCTCTTTGAAGCTGTCTTTTGAAAGCCTCGGCCTGCTCCCTGTGCTTTTCTTCCTGCATACTGCGTACTTTCCGGTTAAAAAAATACAACAGCGCATCTACCATCAACTTGGCGGTATCCGGGTTTTTGTCGAGTACCGAAACATTAACCGCCTCATAACTGGTTTTGGAAATAGAAACGTTTTCGTGATATTGCCGTAAAAGTTCCGTCAGATAATACTTATAATGCGGATCAATTTTATAATGGTGCCCGAGTTCAAACTTCCGGATCATACTATCCACTATTCCCTGTGATTGAAATATTTGGATCATCTGTTCCGTAGTACTTTCTTTGGAATAGCTCCAAATGTTATCCGGATAAACCACCGCATATGATTTATACCTCGGCGTGATAAACCGCGGGCCGGAAAAAACAGCCGCCAGCACAGCAGCCACTAAAACCACCCCCAAAAGATGATATTTCCACTTCTTTAAAATATGCCAACTCTCCCGGCTGTTAAATTGATATTCCATTTTTAATTATTTTTATCTACAATATTCATTTACTCAATGAAATCGACTTGTTTTGAAATACGGTTTGTTATTTCACATTAAGTACAATCATACTATTTTTCTGTACTTTCCATTACCCAAAAATTCAATAAACCCTCTATCCCTGAGGATTTGTAACTGCTGTCTGATTTTATCTTTAACAAAGTGATTATTCGGGTGTCTTTCTTTAAGCAAAGGCTCAAATGAATAGATATCACTTAAATAAAATAACTGTTTCTTTGTTTTCTCCACACAATTCATCACATCTATCAACCAAGATTTACCTTCATTATCAAAATTCTTTAAGAAAAATACTCTTTCCCATTTTTTTAACACTCTTTCCTTCGGAACAATCTTTCTGGAATCCACAAAAAAAATCCTACCACTTTCAGGAATAGTTGACAACAAAATATTACACCCAACCCACCCAGCACGGCGTGCCTCTGATGATAATGGTTTCCTTTTCTCTATGATTTGATGTACAAAAAAGAACTTTGGGATGATCATAAAGTTAATAACTACCATATCATCTCTGTTGTAGGTCAGGAAAAAGAAATTCGGGTTCTTCGATGAAGATATCCTCTCTATCATGCTTTTGTAGGCACCATCAACAATTTTTCCACCAATACTCTCCGCATGTTTACTTTTCAATTCAAATTCTTCGAAACAGTCAGGACAGTAAAAATCAGCAACAGGCCGATTATTTTCAAATTTTGAGAGCGAATGACCACAACGAGGGCAATAGGCATTTATTGCAGCCCAATTTTCCGTTACCACCCTGGTGATCTGAGAATTGTTCTTATAATTAGCCGAAACCCTACTGTCTAAATTTAGATTCATTCACTAAAAAACATTATCTTCACTCTACGCGGCGCTAAAGTAGTTGCAAAATCCATTAGCACCCAACACAATATTTCGTTTCCGTTTTATTTTCTAATCTTCCTTTCCCTGTCAAAAGTATAAAAATTAACGGGTCATATCCCATCAAAGAAAGAAAAAGCAATAACCTAAGACCATTACCCGATAAGACTATTTTCCCTTTTCGGTTTTTTCCGATAAAACAGCCAGGAACTGTTGAATATCCAAAGTCCGGACCAACATACCGAGCAAAATGCCCCAGCCGGCAAGAGCCAACAACTGTATCTCCCACGATCCCATGGACCACCGGATGACCCAGAAACCCGCCATCAAAGTACCAGCAAACAGCAATCCCAGCCGCCACCACATCCCATAACCCGTTTTTAGCCGGAGCATCCTGTAGGCAAAATATAACTGCAGCAATGCCGTCAGCCATTGGGTGGCCAAAGTGGCCACGGCAGATCCGACAGCCTGATAGCGGGGTATCAGCAGCCAGTTCAATACAAAGTTGGTCAACAATCCCAGCAGGGCAATCCCGTTCAGGGTTTTCAAACTGTTGTTGGCCGTCAACAGCGTGCCGAAAATATAATTGGATGCCGCCCCGAGAAATCCCCACATGAGCAACCGGAAAATGGTTGCCGACTGATCGATACGTGCACCAAAAGCTGCCACCGATTCGTTGGCATGCCTGAAATACATCAACGACATGATGTGATGCGCAAAAAACTGGGTTACAATGGCCAAAATAACCGCTCCGGTGAAAATCAAAGAAAAAGAAAGCCGTACCAACCCGGCTACCTCTTTTCTCTCTTTTAGCATTTTTGAAAAAAGCGGCAGCAACAAAACGGCAAAGAGGTACGCCACATTTTGGGCAGCATCCAACAGCCGGTAGGCCTGGGCATAAACACCGGCCTGCCGGGCACCCAACGGGTCGGGCAACAGCCGTTCAATCATAACGCTGTCCATACGCGAATAGAAACTCATAATGAGTACCAACAAGGCAAAAGGCAAACTCCGGCGCAGGATCATCCGGAAAAAAGCAAAATCCCAACGCAAACGGAATTGACCGCTGCGGTGTAACAGAACAAAAAATGCAAACAACGCCGTGGTGATGTAAGCAACAGTTTGCGCATAAACAAACCATTCGATGGAAAATCGACCTCCCAACACGCCTGTCCAAAGCAATACGCCCACAATGACAATCATAAGCATCCGGTCCATCACCGAAACAATACTGTCAATCCAAAACAGCAGTAATCCCGAAATATTGGAACGTAAATACAAAATGAAAGAGAGTAAAAACTGGTTCAACCCAACCCATGCCAACAGGTAAAGCTGCCGCCCCCTGTATCCGATGGCCCACGCCACCAAAAAAATCAAGAGCGCATAGACCACGCCGAGTACCAGTTTCATGGTGGCCAATCCCCCAAAATGCTCCTGCAATTGGTGGCTGTTTCTCGCTATATTCCGGTTATTGAAATTGGTGATGCCAAGATCCAGAAAAATAAAAAACAGGTACGAAAAATTGAAGATGGCAAAATAAAAACCGTAATCCTGTGTCCCCACCACATTTTGCACCTGACGGTCAATTCCCAATATCCAGAACGGTTTGACCAACAGGTTCAGAAAAAGCAAAAAAATCAGGTTCTTCAGGAATTTTTTCTGCATCTCACAAAGATATACAAATGCCGGAAAACAAAAAAGAGAACGCTCTCCGTCCTTTTAAAACCCTAACTGGAACAGGAAATTATGAATAACATCCGGCAACATCACCACCGTAAAAACCATGCCGAACAACGCCCCCCAGAAGTGCGCACTGTGTCCCACATTGTCCACCCCTTTTTTTTGCATATAAGCCGAGTAAACAAGGTACAGAATACCAAACAACCAGGAAGGAATGGCAAACGGGATAGGAAACAAATAGATACTGCCGGCAGGAAAAATCAGAATACTGGAAAAAACCACGGCGGAAACCGCTCCTGAAGCCCCCACGGCCGTATAATACACATTATCCTTATATTTTCTAAAATCGAAAAGTACGGAGAACAGTATCCCGCCAAGGTATAAAACGAGATAATAGATCCATCCTACCGGACCAAATGTCAGCCGGAAAGTGTGTTCCACAATACTGCCGAACGAATAAAGCACCCACATATTGATCAGCAAATGCAGCCAGCCGGCATGTACCAAGGCATACGATACAAACCGCCAGCTCTCTTTACGATGACGAATGGCGTACGGATAAAATTTAAGCCGGTCAAACCACTCCACACGGCCAAAAGCCACAACACTCACAACAACAGTCACTGCAATAAGAAAAATATTCATAAACCTCAATTTCTGATATGAAAGACAAAAATACACAAAAGCAGAGCACAAAACCCGATAAAATATTGTCAGG
>CAYYRE010000006.1:0-3865 GCA_964473895.1 uncultured Lentimicrobiaceae bacterium
TCAGCATATTCTTCTGCAAGGCCTGTTGAGTTCTGTTTTGGCACTCATTTTTATTGTTTTGATACAACGGTTTTTTGCCCGGCAAAAGAAATAAAATTCGCGTAAAAATCAGGGGCCAAAGGTTTTCAACAATTTGGCGTCTCTGCAATTAAAATAAGATGAATGAAAAATTTTCTGCTTTTTTTTCTGCTCATTTTTCCGCTTGGGGCTTTTTCACAAACTTATACGAAAGGGACAACGCTTTATGTTTGGAATCTTGACGGAACAGCGCTCTTCCGGAACCCTTCCTTTTCTTCTGCCGTCCTCGATTCGCTCAAGCTGGGAACATCCGTTACGGTGCAAGCCGTACCTGTGCAAAAGCAAATGACGGTAAAAATTGTCAATGATTCCGTTCCTCTAAAAGGTTACTGGATAAAGGTCTTGTCCGGAAATAAAACGGGCTATGTTTTTGGTGGCGATTGTTTTTCCGTAAACCCGTTTCCGATAATCCAACACGGGAATAAGAAATCGTTGATTTCCCGTATCTTGGGTAAAAAAACCGGAAGTAAAGTCGTTAAGAAAAAGGTTTCATTTGATAAAGATACCACCGTTTATACCATCACTTACAAAATAACATACTATGAAAATGGCCGGGAATCGGAGTCCTATTTTGACGGCTGTTATGATGATGATTTGCTTTTTTATCATACCCCTTTTACCGAGGTTTATCAGTTGATGATGTTAACGGTAACCTTCAGTGTAGCCGGCAATAATTATCTTGATAAATTTGAAAGGCCCAGGTTGAGGGGGGTGTGGGGCGCGACTTATGAGTTTGATGGTCCGGCTGCCATCGAACCGCAGTTGCAAATAGTAAAAAACGGCGTCCGGCTGAGCCTGGGCAGTTGCGACTAATTCCTTGCTGGCCCGGATTTGCCATCCCGGCCTTCATCTCTCGGCGCGTTACAAACGCTGCGGTATTTATCTTTGCCCGCCTGTTTACTACAGCCCTTTCAGTTGTTCTTCCAGTACCTTGATCCGCGCCTCGGCATCGGCTTGTTTCTGCCGTTCTTTTTCCACCACGGCCGCCGGTGCATTGTTCACAAAACGTTCGTTGGAGAGTTTTTTCCGCACCGATTGCAAGAAACCGCGGGTATAATTCAGTTCCTCTTGCACCTTTTTCCTCTCGGCTTCCACATCCACATTTTCACCCATCGGAATGTAAAACTCCTGGGCCCCCACCGTAAATACCATAACACCCTCCGGCTTGTCGGCCACGGTTTCCACACCGGATAGGTTTCCCATTTTCATAACCACCGGGTAAAACTTACAGTCAGCACTTTCCCCTTCACGGACTTTTAGCTCCAAGGCTTCCTTGAAAGGAATGTTTTTTTCTTTTCGCAGGTTGCGGATGGCCATAATGATTTGCCCGGCCCGCTCAAAAGCTTTCAGGTTTTGTGCATCAAAAGGCTGTGCTACCGGCATGGAGGCCACAATGATATCATCTCCCGCTTTCCGTTCGCGCAGCAAATGCCAAATCTCTTCCGTGATAAACGGCATAAACGGATGCAATATTTTCATCAATGCTTCAAACAACCCAATGGTTTTTTCCAGCGTATAAACGTCGATGGGTTGCTGATAAGCCGGTTTCACCATTTCGAGATACCAACTGCAGAAATCATCCCATATCAATTTGTAGGTGGCCATCAGCGCATCCGAAATGCGGTAGGAGGCAAAATTCTTTTCAATACCGGCCAATGTTTGGTTCAGTTTGTCCTCAAACCAGGCTACGGCCAGTTGGTTGTGTGCCGGCGTCTCCAGCGCGGCGTCCGGTGTCCAGCCTTTGACCAGACGCAGGGCATTCCATATTTTGTTGCTGAAATTACGGCCTTGTTCACACAATGCTTCATCAAAAGGCAAATCATTGCCGGCGGGTGCTGTCAGCAGCATGCCCACGCGCACCCCATCGGCACCGTATTTTTTGATCAACTCCAGTGGGTCGGGGGAGTTGCCCAGCGTTTTCGACATTTTCCGGCCCAGTTTGTCGCGCACAATCCCGGTGAAATAAACGTTTTTAAACGGAACCTCTTTGCGAAATTCCAATCCTGCCATAATCATCCGTGCCACCCAGAAAAAGATAATGTCCGGGCCGGTTACCAAATCATTGGTGGGATAATAGTATTTTATTTCTTCGTTGTCCGGAAAGCGGATGCCGTCAAATACCGAGATGGGCCACAGCCACGACGAAAACCAGGTGTCCATCACATCTTCGTCCTGCTTTAAATCGGACAATTCCAAATCAGGCAGGCCGAACTGTGTCCGTGCCTTTTCCAACGCTTCTTCCGCCGTTTTGGCCACCACAAATTGGCCGTCGGGCAGGTAATATACCGGAATACGCTGTCCCCACCACAACTGCCGTGAGATGTTCCAGTCGCGTACGTTTTCCATCCAGTGGCGGTAAGTGTTTTTGAATTTGGCCGGGTGAAATTTGATTTCATCCTTTTCCACCACCTCCAGTGCCGGTTTGGCCAGCTCTTTCATCTTCAAAAACCACTGTGTGGAGAGTTTGGGCTCTATGACGGCATCGGTACGTTCCGAAAATCCCACACTGTTCACGTAATCTTCTATTTTCACCAGATTGCCGGCTTTTTCCAAATCCGTCACAATTTCTTCACGCACCGCAAAGCGGTCTTTACCCACATAAAGCGTAGCCTGTTCGTTCAGTGTGCCATCGTCATTAAAAATATCGATGGTTTCCAAATGATGCTTTTGCCCGATTTCATAGTCGTGAATATCGTGGGCGGGCGTAATTTTCAGGGCACCTGTTCCGAATTCACGGTCCACATATTCGTCGGCAATCACCGGTACCGGCCGGTTCACCAGCGGCACAATCACTTTTTTCCCCACAAAATCCCGGAACCGTTCATCTTCCGGATGTACACACACTGCCGTATCGCCCAGGATGGTTTCGGGACGTGTGGTGGCAATGGTCAGGAACCGGTCCGGTTCGCCTTCCACGGCATAACGCAGGTAATACAGTTTCGATTTTACCTCTTTGTGGATCACTTCCTCGTCCGACACGGCTGTTTGTGCCTGCGGATCCCAGTTGACCATGCGTACGCCGCGGTATATCAATCCCTTTTCGTACAGGTCGATAAACACATCAATCACCGATGCATACAGTGCCTCATCCATGGTAAAGCGGGTCCGGTCCCAGTCGCACGAAGCCCCCAGTTTTTTCAGCTGTTCCAGAATAATACCGCCGTGTTTTTCCTTCCATTCCCAGGCATGGGCCATAAATTCGTCCCGCGAAAGCTCGTTTTTGTCGATACCTTCCTGCCGCAGTTTATTCACCACCTTGGCCTCCGTGGCAATGGAAGCATGGTCGGTTCCGGGCACCCAGCACGCATTTTTCCCCTGCATCCGTGCACGCCGTACCAGTACATCCTGCAACGTATTGTTCAGCATGTGTCCCATGTGCAGCACCCCTGTCACATTGGGTGGCGGAATGACCACCGTATAAGGTTCACGCTCATCCGGTTCCGAATGAAAATATTTTTTTTCCATCCAGTAGCCGTACCACTTTTCTTCGGTGACGGCCGGGTTGTATTTGCTGGGAATATCCATCTGCTTAAGATTCATTTTTAAGGAGGGCAAAAGTACAAAATCTTATCGATTTCAGGTTTTGTTTTTGGGCAGCCTGCCCGCAAGGCTTTCACGGGCCATTCGCTATAGTCCTCACCTGCAGGAGCGTTCAGCTAATGTTCTCCGGGTGCTCCTTTGTCGCACCGCTCACATAAGCTTCACATGCCCCTGCAGTCTCCGGGCTGCCGCTGCTGTCTTCCGAAGGAACTCCTTCGGAGCCTGCTGCATCCGTTTAAGCCGTGTA